>JAETPY010000076.1 GCA_021770925.1 Erysipelotrichaceae bacterium
TAGTCTTTACTATTATACACCTTGTCAAATGCAGTATCAATACTGTACTTTTTTAGCTTAAAAAAATAGAAAACCAGAAGATAAATCTTTATTTGATGTATCTTCTGGTTGGAATACTATTTTCTTAACTTAATGACATTGGATAACAATACCCTATTTTTAAGTTCAAAGGTGTGTGACAGAGTGTAAAAAACTTATAAAAATACTTATATATTTCTTATTTTATTTATGGTATAAGAGTGGAAATTGGATTATCAGTGCTTGTGCAGGTTAAAGCAGTGGTGTCATCATACAAAAAAGTGTGTCAAGTTCAGTGCCATAAAAAAGAAATTCTTTATTTGCAAAGGATTTTCAAGGTGGTTGTTATCAGCTCGTTGAGACATGACGACTTATATTGATAATTATGTTGAAATATGTAGAATCATGAAATGTAAAATGATATAATGCATATGGAACAGCCATAACGGTAGGTGGTTATGCTTTGGTCGATAGACCAGAGATCGGAAACTCTGTTGATATAGATATCTTTTAAGAGAAATTTATGGAGATGGAGGTGGTGGACATGAGTGATTTTGAAATGCTATCCTTAATGATAGGAATTCTATCAATCATTGTGAAACTACTCCTTGAGATTATAAAAGGAAACAAAAAATAGCTACCTCATGCGTCTGGTAAACTATGGGGTAGTTATTCTTACTTCATAAAATCCAAGGCATAACCGCTTATCGGCTATTCCTCTTTTCACTTATATTATAGTTTATGTAAAAGTGAAAGTCAACATACAATTTTTTTATAAAAATGCAAAATGATGAAGTCGATTTTTAATGAAAGATTGGCTTTTTTTATTGGGGAATGAATGGAAAAGAAGCAGAGAACAACAATATGGATTAGTCAAAGTGTTATGAAAGAATTAGACAAGATGAGTGAGAGAGGAAACTGCAGAAGTCGAAGCGAGTTTATTGAAAAAGTTATCAAGTTTTATGATGGATATTTAAGATCAACAGATGAGAATCAATATCTTCCAGTTGCACTTTCATCTGCAATGAATGGAATTATTTATACAACAGAAGATAGAATAGCTAAAGTCCTGTATAAAAATACAGTAGAGCTTTCTATGCTGATGAATATTCTTGCTGCAACTGCAGAAAAGAAATAGATGAAGATACATTAAGGAAACTCAGAAGGAAATGTGCAAAAGAAGTTAATGATACAAGAAGATAAATATATTTTGAAGATGCTTATAGATATCAGAAAGGATAAGCAAGATTTTATTGAAATATTATTATCTTAACAAAGTTTTTTATATATGAGTTCAAAATGTAAATATGATATAATGGGTATGAAACTTGAGCCACTTTGCATAGTGAATATTAGTATATTCATGCATATAGTTTCAAATGTATATTAACATAAATGGAGATAATAAAAAAATGATATTTACTAATATGATGTTGAATACGAAAATTAATAATTTTGACGACAATTTTGAGAGTGGTCAAAGTGATTCTTTTAATGTTCCAGAAATTTACTATAATTATTTTAAATGGATAAGGTTTTAAAGATTATTTAAAATAAGAATAATTGATATTCGAGGTTATGATATTTTAAGAAATGAATTTTTTGTTTTGGAATATTTTTTGAAAAATGGTAAATTTTATGGATATAAAAGTATATTTCATGATTTTGAATCTTTTTATGAATTTTTAAATGGAGAAATATATGATCAATCTTGTTATTTTCAGTATGATTTTTCAAATGAGGAAATAGAAAAATTTAAAGTTGATTTATCTAAAATAAATAGCAAAGCATTAATAGATGAAACTATAGATGATTATACACTAGCAATGTCAAATGTAGAATTAGAAGAATATAACAAAATAGAAAAAGAAAAAAGGCAAAGACAAAAATGGATAGATAGAATTAATACATGTAATAATTCTATTGAATATTATGATGTATTTAAAAATTTTAGAAAATCCAAATTTTATAGTTTTGATTTTATTGTATGGTATTTTGTATTTTCAAATGAGGAAAAGGCATTTGATATATTAATGAATTTAATAAATGATAATAATTGGTATAAATATGAATTCAGAAATTTGATTTATTCTGTTTATTATATTTATAAGAATGAAAAAGATGTATTATCACTATTCAAAGGTAGTTCGAAAGAACGTTCAAACCTTAAAAAGTTTATTAAAGATTTAAGCAATTCAAATATTAACATAGAAACATTAAAATATTTTGATAAAAAAACACATTATTATTGTTGCAAAACAATAGGAGTTGAGCAGAATGAATTTGGAAGAAGTAGAAGAAAGTTTGAATTCACTAGATATTTTTATAATTTTAAAGAATTTGCAAATTATTTTAATAATGATTTAAGTGGTTGTGATTTGTCTAATGCAATATTATCAGAAACTGATTTTTCAAAATATATAATGAATAAAAAAACTAAACTTCCAATTTCTGATGAGAAGGAAATAAATTACTCACTCATTAAGCAATATAATAGGATGGAAGAACAATTTGAAGTTATTCAAATATGGAAAAATAGATATGGGAGTATCTTGAAAAGGTACGAAAATTCTTTTAATTAATTTTTTGATTTTCTTCATTTTGTAAAAGAAGATTTATCTAATGCAGATCTTTTGTTTTGCAGAGGTTTAGAAAATGTCAAAGAATTAAATAAATATAATATAAAAAATTCATTGATAAAATCTGATGTTCTAAATAAAAATGGTATAAATTATCTAAATATAGAAAACAAATACAATTACCAAGAGTTTATATACTCAAAGGAAAATGAAGAATCTAAAGAAAACATAAGGCTTTTACAAGATGCTCATAAATTTGATATAAGCATTAAACACCAAATAACAAAATATAAGATTTATTATATTACAGATTTACATTTAAATCATAGGATAATAAAATCTAAAGCAAAGTCAAAAGATGATATCATATTTATGATTCAAAATATTATAGATGCACTATTGAGAGATTTAAGAGTTAGATATATTGGAAAGAAAATACTTCTTATTGGTGGAGATGTTTCATCATCATTTGAATTGTATAAGGTATTTATTAAATTATTAAGAAAATCATTAGATTATTTCAAATTAACAATACCAATAATATTTGTTCTTGGAAATCATGAATTATGGGATTTTCCAAAAAAAAGCATTAACGAAATTGTAGAAATATATAAAAATATTTTGGATGAAAATAATATGTATTTGCTTCATAACAGCATATTATATTTCAATGATTCAGATGATATTAAGGAAATATCAACTAATGAAATAGTTGAATATATTAGTCAAAATATATTGTCAAAAACGTTGAATAAATCAAGAATGATTATTTTTGGAGGAATAGGTTTTTCTGGATATAATGAAAAATTTAATGCAAATGATGGTGTATATAAAAATATTTTAAATCGAGAGCAGGAAATAAAGGAAACACAAATATTTGAAAGACTATATTCAACTATCTGCAAAAATCTTCTTAATGATCATGTTATTATATTTACACATATGCCACGAGAAGATTGGAATTTAACTGTTAATTCTCAAAATAAATTTATATATGTTAATGGACACAATCATTTTAATCGTTTTATGATGATGGTGATTATAGAATTTATGCAGATAATCAGATTGGATATAATAATGAGAATCCAAAATTAAAATATTTATATATGGATAATGATTATGATTGTTTTATTAATTATCAAGATGGGATTTATCAAATAAAACGTGAAGAATATGTCGATTTTCATCGTGGCAAAAATATTAAAATGGATTTTAATAGAAATATAAACATTTTATATATGTTGAAGAAAAAAGGTTATTACTGTTTTATTCATCAAGCAAAAGATAAAAAGCTTTCTATTTTGAACGGAGGATCATTAAAGAGATTGAATTATAAATACATTGAATATTATTATAATAATATGGATAAGCAAATAGAACTTCTAAAAAGTCCATTAGATAAATATATGAGTTATCAAAAAAATATATCAGATGCTATAACAGCTATAGGTGGAATAGGATATATTCATGGGTGCATCATTGATATTGATTATTATAATCATATTTATTTAAATCCTATAGATTTATCGATAACTGGATATTGGGCTGAGGATATTGTTTATAAAATTGCTTATAAGGATATTCCTTCATTATTGCAAGATAAATGTCCAATATTATTTGAAAATTATAAAAAGATGTTAACAAACAATAAAGATGAAATAATGATAATTAATCATTTAAATAGTCAACTTCAAAAAAATGTAAGTGAATTATATCTTGATACAGATATTTATAATGCGTCTAGAGAAATAAAGAAGATGCAAAAATTAAATCAGAATATTCTTACTGTATGGTATGACATTGATATGAATAAAAAAGAAGAAAATATATTAATAACAAGCAATAATAAATAATATAATAGTCTGAATAAACAAGAAATGTGTGGTAGTGTTGGTTGCTGAAAAGAGCATGATAAATATTAAAAGGATTGGAGGTAATGAAAAATGGATAGTTTACAAATGCTTATACAAGCTCAATTAATGAAGCTGCTTAATTGTTCAGAAAGTCATGTAACTTTTCTAAGGAAGATGGGTACCATTCTAGCAATTTGTACTGGAAGAAATTATATATTTTCTCTTAGGGCAACCAGTGATTTTTATATGAATTATGAGGGATTGGATGTAAGCAGTAGAATCAAAGCTATTCAAAGCAAGCAGATTGTTGATGCTCGAAAGAAAATTTGAATAGAAAGAGGATTTTGAATATGGCAATATCAAAAATACAAAATAAAAAATACGGAAACACTTTTCAAGTAGATATTAGATACAAGAATACACTTGGGATATCAAAAAGACATATTAAAAGTGGATTTAAATCTTTTAATGAAGCTAAGAAATATGAAAGAGACTTTAAAGAATTGTTAGAAATTTCAAAAGAACAGGGAAAAAGTTCAAATAAAACATTTAATGATATTTATTATGAGTATATGGAAATAGAGGGAGAGGTCAAATATGCAAGATCAACAAAAGTATACTATAATATAACTCATGAAATGTATGTGAAAGATACGATTGGAAATGAAAATATGGGTTCGTTAAAATACATGAATCTACAACAATTTTTTAATAAAATGTCGGAGAAATATAATCCACCAACACTTAAGAATATAAAAAAGTTGTTTGCAGTGACATTTAAGTATGCTTTACGAGTAGGATATATTAGAGAGAATCCAATACCATATATTCAAATTCCAAAGTCACAGGATGAAAGAAGAGTTAATGTGGAAATCATAAGTGATGAAAATTTGTCAAAGATTATTGAGACTTTACAGATTGTTAAAAGAACAAATTCTTATTCATCAGGAAAGAATGCTGAATTTACCTTTAAGTCATATGTTATGGCTTTGATTATAGGAAGATATACAGGGTTAAGAATCAGTGAAACCCTAGCACTTAAAAAGCAAGACTTTGATCTTGAAAATTGCTGTATGACAGTAAGAAAAAAGATTGAATATTCTGGTTTAAAAGCTAAGGATATACATACAACTCATCGATTAAAATCAGCAAAAAGCAAAAGAACAGTAGAGATAAGCAAACTATTATGTAGTTATCTTAAAAAATGGTTTGAAATAAATCCATTTGAATTTGTTATATGTGATGGGAAAGGAAATTTTATTAAACCAGAAATCTTAAATCATAGATTACGTGAAGTCTGTAAAGAACTTAATATTGACTTTCATTATCATATGTTAAGACATACTTATGCAACAGAATTAGTTATGTCAGGAGTTAATCCTGTTGTTGTTAGAGATTTAATGAGACATAGTGATATCGGTACAATTTGGAGTATATATATACATCCTCAAAACGAGGATCAAAGAAAAGCATTAAATGATACTGCTGTTTTATTAAGGATTTGTCTTACATTATAAAAAGTTGTACATTAATTATAGATATTATATGCATATCAAAAAATTTTTTAAATTATTGATTATATATGTATAAATGTTAAAACTTATTATTATAAAATTAAATTTTAACATACCAATGGAGAATAAATATGGAGAAAAAAAAGTTTAGTGAATATGAGATTTTTCTAACTGTTGGAAGTCCTTTACTTAATGAATTAATAACTATAATAGTTGAAAGTGCCTTATGTTCTCTAAGTAATGTTTATAAAAAAATTAAGTTTAAGATATTTCTGATGAAAATTTGTAAACATTATATTAAGAAAAATAAAATAGACAGAGAAATAGTATTAGTTTATAATAAAGAAATCAAGAAATCCATTTTTAAAGTAGTATTTAACAAGGAATTATTAGATAATTATATTAAAGTATATTTTATTCTAAAAAATGATTCAAGCAAGGAATGTTTCATATTAAAAGTATTAAAAGATTCAGGAATAAACTTTGATGATGGCAACTATAATAGTATTATGAAGTTTATTATGACTATTTTAGATAAATTACAGAATTACATATCTGAAAACATCATAGATAAAAATTCAATAAATTTTTTAAAAATAATATCTGCTTATGAAGAAAAAAGAGGTAATTTTTCTATATTATTAGATAAAGTTAAAGTTGGAAAAGTTAATACAAGTGCGTTTCATTATTTAAATCAAGATATGAATGAATTATTTGGGAGAAAAGATGAAATTCACAAATTGAATCAATTTATTAATGATGAAGCACAAGTTTTATTTACAATAATTACAGGACCAGGTGGCGCTGGAAAAAGTAAATTAGCATATGAGTTTATTTCGAATCAAAATTATGAATGGAAAACTCTATTTATTCCTGGAAAAATATTAAATGAGATTTCTAAATGTGAAAATTTTGACTATCCTAAGAATCTTTTACTTGTTATTGATTATGCTGGTTCATATTCAAATGAATTGAATATATTGTTAACAAAATTATGCGACGAAAAATCTTACTATAAAAATTTTTCTAAAAAAATTAGATTGATTCTTTTGGAAAGAGAAGGAAAATCAATCCATAAAGAAGAAGATTATAGTGGGAATATAGTTGATGTTGAAAAATTTCCAGAATGGTACTATAATATGGTTCAAATTTATTCATGTAAAACGGATATTGCTAGTCATCTATTTGATCAAACGTTTATTGAAATAAAAGGACTAATGGAAGACAGTGATTACTATTCATTGATAAGTAAGTATTCTACAGTGAATAAAGCAAAAAAACTTCCAAACAATAAAGATATATTATATACAGCAAGGAAAATTTTTGGAAATAACCCATTACCAATATATATTTTGTTTTTAACAGATGCTGCTTTGAATAATGTGACAATAGCTGAATTGGATACTACGAAAACATTACAATACATTTATGAAAGAGATTTAAATTACTGGTATGATAAATTTAAAGATAAAGATCTTACTATTGCACTAATAGAAGTATTAGTTTATGCTACTATTTTTAAAACTTGGGAAGTTGGAACTTATCCATTAAATTACTTGTTAGAATATTGTCACATTATTGAAAATAGGGCAAAGATTTCTTATGGTAATTCTATTGAGAGTATGTTAAACATTATGTCAGGATCCTATATTATAGATGAAAATTCTATAATAATGGGTGGATTAGAGCCAGATTTAATTGGGGAATACTTTGTTTCTAAACAGGCTGCTTTGTGGCATGGAAATTTGAGAAAAATAAAATGTAAAGAAATTTCTACTAAGTTAGAGTTATCATATGATTTTTTCTATAGAGGATTGCAAGATTATCCACAGGGAATTTTTCCTATTATAGCAACTATTGTGGAAATTATTGTTAGTACAGGAACTTATAAAGATAAAGATATAATTATTTTATTAAAATTATTAATTAGCTATTTAAAAAAGCATGATGATAATAGATGTAAGACAATATTTAAGTTTATTCAAAAACTTTCTAATGTGTATAAGTTTAGATCAGTAGAAATAGATAAGATCTTAGTTCAATGCATAATGGATGATACTACATTGGGATTGGATATAAAGTGTGAAAAAATTCAAGAATTTTATAAATATAGGAAAAAATCTATATATATTGAGCAATTATATTTAGATATTCTTAGGGAAAACATGAATAATCAATATAAAAAAGGAAATACTGAATCTTTGGATTTTTACAGACAGAAACGTTTAAATGTACTTTCTGAAATAAGTAATGAAGATGTCGCAATAGAAGTTATTCTAGCTGAAAAAAAGTATATACGACATATTATTAATAAAAGAATCCTTACAGTAGAGTGGGAAGATTATTTAAAGTGTTTAATTAATGACTTGAGATTAATTATTACAGACTGGTATAAAAAAGAAAATTGGTCTGGTTTTAAATGGGAGATACCATCAATACTGATTCCTATTATAAATGCACTGCTTTCAATCAATAACAAAAAAACAGCTGTTTCATTATTGATTTTATATAAAAAGTGTTTTGATGATTTGACTAGTGATGACTACTATATTTGGCATTATGGAGTTGAATTATATAGTATTTCACCCAAAATATATATGGATAATGATGCGTGGGGATGCATTCAAGAAATTCAAGAAAAAAGAGACTTTAATACATCTAGAAAGAAGAGATTAATACGACATTTTATAATAGATATTCAGAATATAAAGTAATAAGAAATTAATAATTTTTGGAAATTGGTTTTAAATAATAAAGATGTATATAATTATTTTGTTTCCTAGATTTCCTGTTTTTTGATTTCAAAGTTCTATATAGATATTTTATAAGATGTACATAACCATAAATAAATGTCGTAAATTTTCCGTGGAAATGTAATTATATATATTTATAGTCTAAAAACACCATAAAATCAAGATATTTTAAACTAGTGTTCAATCAATTATTCAAACTTCAGATGAAACAACGTAATAAATATTGATATAATCAATATAATTTTGATTTTAATTTAAATTTATGAGTTAAATAAAAGTATAGTTTTCTTAAATTATGAAGTGATATTTAATGACTTTGTAATTATTAGAAGATTATGCTTTTTTTATATAGAAAATATATAATTTCATTTAATGAACTTGTACTATATTTGTGTTGACATTGATAATAAAAAAATATAATGAAAGTAAATAACTGTAAAAAGTAAAAAATGCGGTTAATCACTAACGGAGGTGCATATATGTTATATTCATATTATCAGTGTATTGAAATGTTTGGTACAGATAGAAAGTTAAAGAAAGCTTTAAATAACGAGCAAATTTTTAAAATCGAGAAGGGAATTTATTCAGATACAAAATATGTATCTGAATTGGCAATTATTTCTATGAAATATCCAAATGCTATTTTTACATTAAACAGAGCTTTTTACTATCATGGATTAACTGATGTCATTCCAGATTTATATTTTTTAGCTACTTCAAAAGAAATTACAAAAATACGAGATAAAAGGGTTAAACAAAAATTTGAAAATAGAAAAGCATTGAATTTAGGTGTCATTAAAATGAACTATAACAATGTGGAAATCAAAATATATAATAAGGAACGAATGTTAATAGAACTGATACGCAACAAAAATAATTTATCATTTGATTACTATAAAGAGATTTTACTCAATTATAGAAAAATGATTAATGAATTAGATATTCAAGCTATTCAAGAAAATGCATATGCTTTGCCAAAAACAAATATGGTATTAGAAACTTTACAATTGGAGGTTTTGTAATGATAAGACTTTTAGAATTGATAGAAAACGAAAAACAGAAAGGTTATAGTGAAGCTAATGCAGGAGCTAAAGTATGCCAAGATTTGTTATTAAAAGCTATTTCAAATAGTACGTTAAGTAGGAATGTAACTATTAAAAGTGGAGTTGTCATGCGTAGTAAAACTAAAAATATACGTAGAGCAACTCAAGATTTAGACATTGATTTTATAAAATATTCTTTGTCAGATTCTTCAATCGACTTATTCATTGAAAAAGTAAATAATATTGCAGGAATAAAGTTTATACGCAATGGAAATATTGAAGAATTAAATCAACAAGATTATCATGGAAAAAGAGTATTTATTAAAATAATTGATACAACTGGATATGAATTAATCAGCAAAATTGATTTAGGTGTACATAAAAAGTTTGAAATAAGTCAAGAAGAATATTGTTTTGATATTTCATTTACTGATGATGGTGCAAGTTTATTGATTAATACTAATGAGCAAATGTTTTCTGAAAAATTGCGTTCTTTATTAAAGTTTGGACCAGTCTCAACAAGGTATAAAGATATATTTGATATGTATTATTTGTTAGAACATATTGATCCAGTAGCATTTTTTAAGCTAATCAGATACTCTTATGGATCTGGTTGTAAAACTTTTGGATGTAGACCTTATGATGTTCGTAAAGCATTTTATTGGGGAAATGGAAGAAACTGAGAATAGATCTTTAAAAAAATAGAAAGAAAAAGTGATTCAGCTAATGTAAGACAACAATATTAGCTGTGTTTGCCTAAAATTTAAAGCGTGTGCGATTTGTTTAAAAATATGGAACAACAATACCTCATGACTTTATTTAAAGACGTGTGGCGAAATGTAAAAGAATTTTGAAATGATAGTGATATACATTTATTTTGTTGATGATTATAAGATTGAATTTTAAACAAACCTGCACAAGCACTTTTCATCCAATTTTCAGTCTTATACCATAAACAAAATAAGAAATATATAAGTATTTTTACCAATTTCTTTGACACGTTGCCACACGCCTTTGAAGTTAAAAATAGGGTATTGTTATTCCCATTTCCCATAAAAGTCGCACACGTTTTTAATTTTGTGCAAACAGTGCAAATCATTGCCATTGCCTGTTACATTATTTTTAGCTGGCTTCGGCTTTTTAAATGAACCATTTTCCTGTTCTTCCATCTCTTCAATGAAGTCACGCACTTCTGGTTTCACATTTTTCTTATATAACTGATATAATGCTTCCATCATTTCAGTTTCTAATGTTGTATTCTTTTTCGCAAGAACAGAACGTAATGCCCTGATTCTTGAATCTGGATATTTTAATTTGATTTCTATATATTTCATTTTCTTTTTCTTTTTATCAATAACTGTAAAATTCAAATCTCATTTTTCTTTGCATTTCTTCTTGAGTATGTCCCTCAATTTCATAAAATTTTTCAGTATATTCTTTGATTTGATCTTCATTTAATGAGATGAGTTCTTCTTCACCATCATTTCCTGCAATAAAAAATGTGCCAGCAATGATATCATTACCAACACATCTATTTGCTTTTAAATTGTTGAGTTTTCCTTCCTCGTTACAGACAAGAACAGTATCTCCATCCACAATAGACTGCATAGTCTTTAGATCATTATCAATGTTTACAACATATGGATGTTCATCAGGTCAAACAATGATAACTTTAATCCGGTCAACGATATGAAAATCATCCACATTTGGTACAAGTACCAATCCAATATGTACTTTGTAATTTAGAAGTTAAGGATAAAAAATATCTAAAATAAACAGAATAACAAGTGAAAGACTTCTTATGGATATTAACTTCACAATATAAGTTACAGAAATTTTATTTGTGTTGATTTTTTGGACAGGAATTTGGATGTCATGACTCAAAATAGGACTTTTTTGTAAAAGAAGTGAGGTGAAATGGCATTCACAACACTTAGACCACAAAACCTGGTACAAAATACGAATTCAAGACTCATCTAACTAATGATTATTTAGAAACAAGGTGTGGTAAGAACCTCTCTAAAGTAGTCAAGGTCACAGGATGAAAAAGTACAAATCCACATTCACAATATTTAATTTTATAGTAAAACTAAACTGTAATCAACTACGGATAAATAAGGTTGATAGAAAGGAGAAGGTGTACTATAGATGACTAGCTAAATAAGTCATTTATAATATACCAGGAGAAAATATGAAGTAATTAGAAATTAAATTAAAATATTCAGAGTCAAGGATAAGAGCATTACGTTCTGTTCTTGCAAAAAAGAATACAACATTGGAAGCAGAGATGCTGGATGCGTTATCTCAAATGTATAAGAAAAATGTAAAACCTGAGGTAAGAGATTTCATTGAGGAAATGGAAGAACAGGATAGCAGTTCAATGAATAAACCTAAAGTCATAAAAAATAAATAGAATAAAGAATTATTTTATAAATTGAAATGGGTAGAATTTTAATGCTATAATGATTCATGAAAGGTGATGATAAAGCATGATTATTAGTTCTCAAATGATAATGTATTTGAAAGATGCACCTAATTCTGCATATGAAAGTATTAAAACAGAATTTCTATATCGTTCAAACAAACTTGAGGGAAGCACTTTTACAAAAGAAAACTTAGAGAAATATTTACACCAAAATATCATTGAGGGCAGTCATAAGATTGATGATGTCTATGAAACAATCAACTCTGTTAAATTATTTGATTTTGTTGTGGAAACATTGAATGAACCTTTATCAAAACGATTAATTCTTGAATTTCATCGAATGTTGAAAGATAAAACTCTTGATCATGAAAGAGGATTTGCTGGATGCTGGAAGAAAATTCCTAATATGATTTCTGGTGTTGATTTAAAACTAGCTCAGCCTTAGGAAGTAGATATGAGAATAGAAGAATTGCTTTTAAAATGGGAATCATCATCTAAGTCACTTCAAGATATTGCAGAATTTCATGCAAGATTTGAAAATATTCATCCTTTTCAGGATGGTAATGGTCGTATAGGAAGATTTCTTATGTTTAAGCAGTGTATAGAAAATGAAGTTAATTTAGTTTTAATAAATGATCATTATTCAAAAGAATATAAAGAAGCGCTTTATATAGCACAATCTCAAAAGGATATGAGTGAACTTTTGAATATATTTGAGAAATGTCAAAGTCTGTTGGATGAGAAGTTGTCTTTTTTACAGGAAACAATTGAATATATGCAAAAGTATGATATAGGCATGGATTCGCAGTCAATGTAAAGTGAAGATTGTTTTAAATGACAATCTTTTATTTTTTGCCCAAAATTTAAAGCGTGTGCGATTTGTTTAAAAACAAATACCCTATGACTTTATTTAAAGACGTGTGGCGAAATGTAAAGGAATTTTGAAATGATAGTGATATATTTTTATTTCATTAATGATTATTATGGTTAATTTTAAACAAATTTGCATATGCAGGTTAAAGAAGCGAGGTCGCTTCACTGCACAACAACGGGCAATGCCCGTTGTTTCAAGACTTTTCTCAATAAAAAAAGACATCATGTTATAACATGGATGGTTATAGCTGGCGTCACACTTAAAAAATATGAATGTTTAAGCCTTAATAAAGGTTGTTGTATGTGACTCATTCAAAAAATGAGCAAAAATATGTAGAATAATGTAGAATGTAATGATATGACCAAAAGGGAACAGCCATAACGGTAGGTGGTTATACCTTGGTCGATAGACCAGAGGTCGGAAACTCTGTTTATATAGATATCTCTTTAAGAGAAATTTGTTTAGATGGAGGTGGTGTACATGAGCGATTTTGAAATACTTTCATTAGTATTGATAATCATATCAATTGTGGTAACACTACTCCTTGAGATAATCAAAGGAAACAAAAAATAACTACCTTTAACTTTGAGATATCTAAATTTTTACGGGGTGAACCCCTTGCTCCACAATTGAGCGGGGTCTCCCTTTTTTTTACTCCAAAATTTTTAGGGGTATACTTTTTGCTTACTTTCTCCCCATAAAA
>JAETPY010000077.1 GCA_021770925.1 Erysipelotrichaceae bacterium
TTCTACTATAATTATACCATAAAAGTATGAAAAAAAGAAGATATCTGACATATATATACAAATATCTTCTTTGCATTTTACTTTGTTTATACAATTGCCTTAAGTTGCTGACATTGCTACTAGATCAATACTTGCTCTTCCAAAAGGATTGTAGAGGTCTTTTACCAACGAATAAATAAAACTCCAGTCAATATATGCTTCCAGTTTTCTAATCTAATGGTTAGATGGAACAAGCTCATCAATAGTGCTTAAAATAATGTTATCATGTTTAGTTGTATTTACTGTCATTACCATATTTATTACCTTCAAATACGCATTTACATTATACCATATTATAACTTTTTTATTTTAAACAAAAAAGTCGTGGAGTCTCAAAGTTTACGTACTTGGAACGAAGTCATCCACGGCAAATGATATATTATCATATAAATACAAAAACAAAAAGACTGTTAACAATTATTTTATTTGTCAACAGCTTGAAACGTAAGAAAAACCTTACGCTTTTATTATATATTTAGAAATTTTTTAATTCCTTCAAATACTTCATTACTAATAATATGTTCGATTTTACAAGCATCACCCTCAGCAATTTCCTTAGTAACATTAGCAACACTCATTAAAAATTCAGTTAAAATTCGATGCTTTTCATAAACAAAATCAGCTCTTTTCTTTCCTTTGTCAGTCAAATCGATATACCCCTTATCATTAACTGTAATATATCCATCAGTTTTTAAAATTCCAATTCCACGGCTAACACTAGGTTTACTAAAACCTAATTGTCTTGCAATATCAATTGAACGAACATATTCATTTCTATTTTTTAAAACTAATATTGTTTCTAAATACATTTCTCCTGATTCTTGCATAAATAACAACCTCCATCATTAGTATAGCAATAAATCAAAAAAAATAAAACCAGATAAATCTGATTTTATTCGATGAACATTAGGAATTAGTAATTATAACGGCTAAATTATTTATATCAATATATTAGATGTAAATTCCTAACTACATTCATATTTAACCAAATATTAATCATAAGACATGAGGATTGTTTATAAATGGTTCATTTCCTTAATACTATCATATTTTTCAAAAAATATAATAGTATAGTTAATCAAAAACCTACTGATAGATTCAAATATCGCAAATACTATATACTGTTTTCGACGGATACTATATGTCTATATATGGTGCAAAGAAAAAGGTAGATTTAGATACATAAGTTGATTAATATTTATTAAAATTAAAAAAATGCATACAGATATTAAAAAATTAATCAAAAATAGTGTTATTATATTATTTAGTTAATTTTTTATTTTTACAATATCCTCATCAGTTCCAGCGTTCTCGATTTTATATAAACATGGAACATTGTATTGTTCAGCAATGACACCACCTGCTTTTACAATATGCATCACCAATAACGATGACACTTTGCATATTTCCTGTTCTAAAGATATATTCCACTTTCATATTCTTCTCCTCACTTTTGAGTTAGTGTTAACTAACCAAATATATGTTAGCATAATCTAACTTATTGTGCAAGGGATTTCTTATTATTTATTTAATTAACTTTCATTAAGATTAAATTATCAATGCTATTGTTCTAGATGTTTTATACTAATTGCAAAAAAATCATTATCAACTAATCGAACATTATTCCCTGATTTTTCAGTTAAGTAATCTCACCTCTTCCAGTCATTCTAGCCTAAACATTCTTCAATTGCATCAATAATTATTTTAATGATATCTTTATTTAAAGCTAAGTTTAGCAAATCCACCTTCAATACTAAATTACTGTATTCATACTTATTCATGCACCACTATATTTAAAGCATAATAAATTTCCACCTCTATTCTAGCAGCTTCTTTAAAACCTAGTGCGCTTACTAATATAATCATAGATTCTTAAAAGTTCACATTATTACCTTAATCTCCATTATTTATAATATTCAGTATTAATATTAATAAAGATATGCATATTAAAACCACTAATATAACGACATAAAAACATCTTGTTCTATAAACATTAAAACCATAATTTTATTTACACTTTTTTACAACATCAGTTACTCTTTTTCCTAAATAACAAAATTTATTCCAACTATTAATTCAACCACTCAATACAGTTACTCTTTCAAATGTTCCTTTTATATAATAACTTCTACAATAAAATTATTATGAAAATCTAATATTTCTTTACTCATCAAATTTCCTTTTGATTTTTTCTTACCATGTGACTAATCCTATAAAAGAATATTCATTAACACAAAGTTAGTATCAACCAAATTATATAGAATTAGCATACTCTATCACTTAATTAAAAATCATCCTAGAAAAAGTAGTCTATAACTTTTCTATAGAAAAAATTGTCGAATTTCTTTTTTTATCATTGATGTTTCATTGACTTTGACCCTGCTTTATTCTATACTTTACTCAGGTGATTTTAGTTCGCCTTAAATAGTGTGACTAGCTATTTATAATCGAAAACACGAAGGGAGTTAGAAAAAATGATTTATTCACATGAAGTAGAAGAAATGTGTTGTGTCAAACAAGGTGCTTCACATGGTTGTGCTCCAATTCCTGAAGAAGGAAAATGGGTATATTCTAGAGAAATTAAAGATATCTCTGGTTTAACACATGGTATTGGTTGGTGTGCTCCTCAACAAGGTGCCTGCAAATTAACATTAAATGTTAAAGAAGGGATTATTGAAGAAGCACTAATTGAAACTATTGGATGTTCTGGAATGACACACTCTGCAGCTATGGCTTCAGAAGCATTAGTTGGTAAAACTTTATTGGAAGGTTTAAATACTGACTTAGTTTGTGATGCTATTAACACTGCAATGAGAGAATTATTCTTACAAATCGTTTATGGACGTACTCAATCTGCTTTCTCTGAAGGTGGTTTACCTGTTGGAGCTGGATTAGAAGACTTAGGAAAAGGTTTAAGAAGTATGACTGGTACTTCTTATTCTACAAAAGCTAAAGGTCCTCGTTACCTAGAATTAACTGAAGGGTACATCAACAAAATTGCTTTAGATGAAAATGATGAAATCATCGGTTATGAATTTACAAATTTAGGTAGAATGATGGATATGGTTAAAGCTGGAAAAGATGCTAATGAAGCAATCAAGGAAGCTACTGGTACTTACGGTAGATTTAATGATGCTGCTAAGTACATCGATCCAAGAAAGGAATAATAGGAGGGTACTAAAATGGCATTGTTTGAAAGTTATGAAAGAAGAATTGATCAAATTAACGCTGCATTAGCAAAATTTGATATTAAATCAATCGAAGAAGCTAAAGCTATCTGCGATGAAAAAGGTATTGACGTTTACGAAATCGTAAAATCAACACAACCAATCTGTTTTGAAAATGCTTGCTGGGCTTATACAGTAGGTGCAGCTATGGCTATCAAAAATGGAGATACTAAAGCAGTAGATGCTGCTAAAACAATTGGTATTGGTTTACAATCTTTCTGTATCCCAGGATCAGTTGCTGATGATCGTAAAGTTGGTTTAGGACATGGTAATTTAGGTTCTATGCTATTAGATGAAAAAACTGAGTGTTTTGCTTTCTTAGCTGGACATGAATCTTTCGCTGCTGCTGAAGGTGCAATCAAAATTGCAGAAAAAGCTAATAAAGTTAGAACAAACCCATTAAGAGTTATCTTAAACGGTTTAGGAAAAGATGCTGCTAAAATCATCTCAAGAATTAACGGATTCACTTACGTGGAAACTCAATTCGATTATTTTACAGGTGAAGTAAAAGAATTATCAAGAACAGCTTACTCAAACGGACCTCGTGCCAAAGTTAACTGCTATGGTGCTGATGATGTTAGAGAAGGTGTTGCAATTATGCATAAAGAAGGTGTAGATGTATCAATCACTGGTAACTCTACTAACCCAACTCGTTTCCAACATCCTGTTGCTGGAACATATAAAAAAGAATGTATTGAACAAGGTAAAAAATATTTCTCAGTTGCTTCAGGTGGAGGAACTGGACGTACTTTACATCCTGATAATATGGCTGCTGGACCTGCTTCTTATGGTATGACAGATACTATGGGACGTATGCACAGTGATGCACAATTTGCTGGTTCTTCATCAGTCCCTGCTCACGTAGAAATGATGGGATTAATCGGTATGGGTAACAACCCAATGGTTGGTGCTACTGTAGCTGTTGCAGTTGCTATCGAAGAGGCTTGTAAATAATTACAGTTTTACACTAAAATACGAAAAAGACTATAAAGAAATGGGCTAATCAGTCTATTAAAATTATAGTCTTTTTTATCTGTTATTAAATAAGTTATTATTAAATTTTAACATTATATTAGATTATGTTATACTATTAAAGTAATTTCACAAACAAAAATCAAATCGCAAAATTTATTTATATTAGCAGAAATTGTAATTCTAAGTTTTTATTTAATTGATCAAAATATCTGCTTACTAGTTTTTGAATTAGTAAGTTATTATATAATGATTTTTAAACTACTAAGAAGAGGAATTATAATGATAAAAGAAAAACTAACAGGTGCAAGTGGGGAAACTGGAGTTGGCACTTTCCGCTAATATTAGAATTTGATTTTTTGTTGAGCTTCCCCAAAGGTGCAAATCCTTTCAACTCCCCCATATATAATTGATAGCTAGTTTAACTTTGACTAGCTTTTTGATTATAAATTTATAATACATAAGATTAATGATAATAATTCGTTTGTACAAATCCTATTCTCATCAACTGCTCTATTCGAATTATACAACTATAGAAAATAATTTCTAGATAAATATTTATAATTAAAAATATATATTTAATCTATACATCTAATTTTGTTAGAATTTTCTCTATGTCAGTAAAAACGAGTTTAATTCCCTTTCTCTTATATAAAGATAAAACCTTATTAGCTTTTGATTTTAATTCTTTTTTCAATGATTCTGATAATTGAATAGGTCTAGATGTGTTTTTATCTATATAAACATTATTAAAATATTTCTCAGTTACAGGAAACATATTTTGAATTAAGAATGCTTTTTTCTCTCCCAATACAAATCCAAAAGCAAGAGTATCACATCTACCATATTTTTCCACTGATTGATTATATATTTTTGAACCTGACGTGAAAATGGAATGACCCAATAATAATTATCCTGATCAATTTTTATTGCACAATATGCTGGACGATTATGACTACCATCTTTATCTGATGGCTTATTTTTAGGTAAAGATTCATCATTAACTAAATCAAAAAAACTTTGTTTTATAAAATATATATTTCCTATATCAATTGTCATATTATACTCCTAAATAAAACGCCCCAATTAAAGGGCTAGATTTGAACATTCGCCTTTTATATCCCGCGAACCAGCTAGCGGATAATATTTGAACATCTCTGTTCAATATATAATATGTCCAGATAAATAATATATACACATCTATCTTTCAATAACATTTTCCCATTTTCTCTATACTAGTCAATAGTGTTTTTTTAATTTTGTAAAACGTTCATAAATTGCATGAGATGTCATGGGTTGCACACAAGTCATCTGCTATTTTAAATAATTTGAGTTTTGGAAACTTAATAAGATTTGGTGCCACTTAAATAGGCTTAATTAGACTTAGAAATTCATTTGGGAAAATGCTAACCACTTCTATCGAAAAAGCTTGTAAATAAGCACATACAAACACAAGATTTTAAAAAGTTCTGATTTTATTTGATTACCCTTTTTTTATGTAATAACTTGTTATCATGTAATTAATCTATAAATTAGAAGTTTTTAATGAATCACTTTATAACGCAATCTAATATATGAGTTCTCCAAAACCGTACATTCTTGTAATTTCAACACGCCTAATTGTGATAGTTCACTTTTTGATAGTAAGGATTTTCCATCAATCAAGGTGGCTGTATCCTTACCTCCAACTAAAACAGGGGCAACAACAACATCAATATAATCGAATAGTTTTTCACGAAGGAATAACCCGTTTAACGTACCACCGCTTTGTATGGTGATCCTCTGACAGCCATATTCTGACTTAAGTTCAGCAAGAGTATCTGTCAAAGATAGCTTACTTTAATAAATAATATGGAGATTGACTTCATTTATTTGAAATGCTGGATGATCTATATTGGAAGTAATCAACACAAATTCTTTTGATAAGGCACAAAAACAGCGAATACCATGTTCAGTCAAATGACTGTTGTCAATTATCACAAAAGAAACGGGCAACTTGTCCGGCAGTTCTTTCGTGTTGATACCAATCTTTTCCTGTACTCTGCCAGAGTTGAGCGACCATAAATCTGTAGTCTGCTCTATCTCATAATATTGGTATAGTCCTTCTTGAACGCCCATAATTTTAGGGAAATCTTTGTCCACATCTAAATCATCTGTTGCTTCTGTGCTGATTTTCCCCTCAACAGACATCAGCATAAATAATGTCGTAATAGGTCTGCCCATTTTATCCCTCCAAATTCTAATTTGTCTATACTCTTAATTATAACTTATACTATCATTTGATATCATATATAAAACAATAACTTTCATCAATAGACCTTTTTATAAAATGAAAGATATGGGTCCGCATCAATCAGCACATCCTGCTTCAAGCAGTCAGAAACCCATATCCTATAAACAATAAATTTAATTATTTAACTTTATCTCCTAAGAATCTTAAACTTTCCAAGTAATCTTTTTCTACCGAACTTAAAGTTTTAGCTTGATATTTTTTATATTCATCAATTGCTTTAACTACAGCTTGTTTGTGACTAATGCTACCATTTCCCTCTAGTAGTTTTTCACCACTCATTGTAAGAATATTATCTAAGTGTTTAGACCAATCCTCCATGGTCATGACTTGTTCTCTTTCAGCCTATCTCTCTGCAAAATCTAAGTATCCTGAAACAAGTTATCTCATTGATTTTAGTTCCTTTTCATTCAAATAATTTTCAGCAATTAATACTTCTTTTAGAGTTAGATGTTCATCTTTGAAAGATAACAATCCCATATATTCTTTTGCGCATCTATCCTTGTATAAATAACCTCAGCGGCAGTTCGTCCATGAATAGCATAATGAATCTTATTTTGAACTTTTTTTTAAATTGAACAGAAATTTCTGCATTGAGATCATAAGTTAATACTTGTAGAATAGATTTCTAAAATTTGACGATAAAACACTTTTCAAAAGCACGAATATCACGAATTCTATTTAATAGTTCTTTAAAATATCTTCCTATGTTTTATAGACTAATAAACTATATTATAGTCGAAATAAAGTGTTAATAAAACAGTATTCTCTATTTCATATTTTAATAATAATTTATTTTTTACTAAACATAGTCTTTAATGTAGACATTTTACAATATACATAACTGGTCGTTTTTTTCAAGCAAACAAAAAATTAATCTTTGCTTATTTGAAAATCGAATGAGTTAAATTTATCTTCCTTTGGTGCATCTGATGAGATTCGAACTCACACGGAAAAATCCACTACCGCCTGAAGATAGCGTGTCTACCAATTCCACCACAGATGCATAGTTTAAAATACATCTCTTATTTTATATAAAATATTTTAAATTTTCAATAGTTTTATATCTAAAAATCTTAATATATAATAAACAATAAAAAAGAATATTAATTGTCATTTTTATTGTTTTTCTTTTTATTCATAAAATTAATTTATTATGAAGTTACCATATATCCTAAATAAAATCTTATGACTTGATTTCTCATTTCAATTGCATACAAATAGAATACTAACACATTATCCAATCAAAATCATTCAAATATTTCTAATAGATATTTGACATACTTTTACAGCTAAAAAGAACAATTAGTTGAGTAATATAACAGCTGTAAATGCAATAAACAAATAAAATATCAGTGGTTTTTATTTCTTTTAATCTCATTCATGAATTTATCTCTTTTTTTTATTTTTTATAAATCAAACCAAATTCCATTTACAGATCATTGACATATTTTTGTACATAAATATTCTAAACTTTATAATAATTCTAAATATGCTGATTTAGCACATGTTTTATTAATAATATTTTTTAATTTTTCAAAACTTTTGTCATTGAAAAGCTATTCCTTTTTACCCACGATAAATAAAAAATATCACAAAGTCTCAAATAAAAGCTTATTTTTTATATTAGAGACAGAATAATAAATATGCATAGTTCTATATCTTCATTTAAATTAATTTTTAAGAATCTTCTTCCAGCAATACGTCACTTTGCTTACATCAAAACTAATCAAAAAGTCAATAAATTTCACACAACTCAAATATAATATGATTTTATAAAAAACAACCAAATAAAAATGCAGCAATTATTAATGGCATCATACCTGCTATATTTTCCACACAACGATTACAAACTAGCAATTAACAAATAAAATTATAATACTAGTAATTAATTCATTATAAAAAGGGAATTCGTTTTGAATCCCCTAAATATGTCGCATAAGTTTATAAGCTTCACCAATAGCGTCCTTAATATTTCCAACTTGATGGGCATCACCTATAATGTGATATGTAATATTTGCCTTTTTAAGCATATTTTCAAAAGATTCATCAGTTCGATAACCGCTTGCAAAGACTAAAGTATCTGCATCATCTATAACATGTTCGATACCATTTTGTGAGTATCTAATTTTATCTTCATCTACCGCCTCTACTTTTGAATTAATTAATATTTTTACACCTTTTTTTATCATTCTTTGAACAAGTAAAGAACGTCCTGGCCCAGATTCCTTCATCATTACTTCTTGAGCCATTTCAATAACAGTGATATCTCTATTTCTAGGAAAATGGTCATTCACTAATGGAGCTAGATAATCTGCTACCTCACACCCAACAGAACCTCCACCAATAATTACAATCTTCCTACCTGGAAGTGATCTACCCGCTAAAATATCATCTGCACTCATCCATTGTTTAAATTGCGTAAATTCATTAATTACAATTGGTTTTGCACCAATCGAAACAATAACTTCGTAATCTTTAAATTCTGTTTTCAATAATTCGAAGGTTACATTCGTATTTGTACGAATATTAATGTCTTCATTTTCTAAACGATGCCGCATCCATTTTATAACATGACATAAATCTTGTTTCCCAATTGGAACACATGCCACCTTTAAAGCTCCTCCCAATTCAGCTTCTTTTTCACATAAAACAACATCATGTCCACGTTTTTTCGCAATATAAGCTGCTTCCATCCCTGCAGGTCCCCCTCCAACAACAAGAATTTTTTTCTTGATATCAGCTGGTAAAATGTTATCTTCATTTTCTAATGAAAAAGATGGATTCATCGTGCAAGCAACTGGTTTTCCAAACATAATTCCATTTAGACAACGCAAACATCCTATACAAGGACGGATATCCTCTGGTTTTCCAGCTTTTGCCTTATTAGAGAATTCGGGATCACAAAGATTAGCACGACCAATCATACATGCATCAGCTTTGCCATTAGCAATTAATTCTTCAGCTATCCAGGGCTCTACAATACGTCCAACTGTTGTTACAGGAATAGAAACATATTTTTTTATCTCAGCAGATAATTGTGAGTGAGAACCCATTTTTGTTCCCGAAGCAGGAATTGAACTTCCTCTTGCAATCGTTGTTCCACCAGAGACATGAATCATATCAACACCATGAATTTCCAACTGTTTAGAAACATAGATCATATCATTAATATTTAGTCCACCATCACTATACTCATCTCCAGAAATACGAACATCAATAATGAATCCTTCTCCACATCTTTCACGAACTGCTTCAATAACTTCCAATGTCAATTTCAAACGTGCATCAATATTGCCCCCATATTCATCAGTACGTTTATTATATTGGGGTGATAAAAATCCACCCAATAATCCATGAGCATGAGCTGCATGAATTTCCACACCATCAGCACCAGATTTTTGTGCTCTATGAGCAGCATCAGCAAACTGCTTAATTATCACTTTCAATTCCTCTTTGGTCACTGGTCTAGGTGCTTCTTTAGTATAATAAGGTCCTACATTTGATGGTGCAATTAGCTTAGGGGTATCAGGAATTGGAAAAGCCATATATGCAGGATGAAACAATTGCGGTAATATTTTTGCGTCATATTCATGTACAGCATCAACCAGCTTTTTCCACCCTTCAATAAAAGAATCATCATATATAGACATATCTCCAGGTAAATAGACATATGTTGGTTCAACAGTAACAACCTCTGTTACAAATAATCCTACCCCACCCTTTGCACGGGCACGATAATGTTCTATTAATTCATTTGTTACATAACCTTTATTTCCTAAATTAGTTGATAAAGGTGGCATAAAAATTCGGTTTTTAACAACTTGTTTCCCAATCTTTATGGGACTAAATAGATATGGATATTTATCCATAAAGGTCTCCTCTCTTATAATTAATTAAAATCTAAACTATATTATCACTGTTTTAAATAACATTAGCTGCTAAATATCCTTCTTCTACTGCTCGATTAATATCTGCTGCCCTTTCATGACAATCACCAGCAACATAAACGTCAATTCCTTTTTCGATTAATGGAGTGATATCAAATGCATTTGGCTTTGCTCCTACAGCTAAAACAACATAATCACATGGAAGCAAAATAACTCCCTTATCATTTTCAGCTTCTACAGCTGTAGATGTAATAGACGTTACTTTTGTTTTAGTGAATTGTTGTACATCGTGCTTTTCAAAATCTGCCATCATTATTGGTCTCACTGTTGTTGATTCTTCTTTGGCGATGGTATCCATCATTTCAACAATAGACACTTCACAACCATTTTGTGCTAATAATTCAGCTGTTTCCGCACCAACAAGACCCCCACCGATTACAACAACCTTTCCACTTGGTAATTGTTCATGATTCAATACTTTCCATGCATCATAAACATGGGGCAGATCACATCCTTTAATTGCAGGAATAATATTAGATGCTCCTACTGCAACAATTACAGCATCAGGATTTTCATCTATTACACATTTTGGACAGACTTCATGTCCAAGTCTCAAATCAATATCCAAAACTTTCATCTCATTAGTTAAATAATGAATACCTCTATTCATTTCTGATTTTCTAGGCGGCAAAGCAGCAATATTCAATTGTCCACCTAAAGTTGTTTCTTTTTCAAACAAAACAACATCATGACCTTTTATTTTTGCAACTCTAGCAGCTTCCATACCAGCAGGTCCACCACCTACAATAACAACTTTTTTCTTCTTTGTTGCAGGTGTAATCATTCTTTCATATTCATAACCATTTTCAGCATTTAAAACACAGCTTAAAAATTTTCTATTTTGAATAGCATCTGTGCATCCTTTATTACACATCATACAATGACGAATTCGGTGTCCTTCCCCTATTTCTAATTTTTTTACATAATCCGGATCAGTCAATAGAGATCGTCCTAAACCGATGATATCACATACTCCGTTTTCGATTAATGCTTCTCCATTTTCTGGGGTCAGAATACGACCTACTGAAGATACTGGAATAGAAACAGCTTCTTTAATTTGTTTTGTATATTTTGACATAAAACTATATGAAATTGTTCCCATAGCAGGAATTGTATCATTCATATTGCCTGTATGGTTAGCTTGTCCAACATGAATCATATCAACACCCGTCTCTTCTAAAATCTTTGCAAATTGTACTGCTTCATCTATTAATAAGCCGCCTTTCCCTCGTAGTGATCCATCTGAATTAATGGTAATTACCGGCAGTTTATAATCTATACAAATATTAGGTGCATTTTCTTTAATTGTCTCTACAACTTTTAAAGCGAACCTGATTCTATTTTCAAAAGAACCACCATATTGATCTGTTCTATTGTTTAAAATTGTTGAACATAAAGATCCTACCAATCTATCACCATGAACTTCAACAACATCAACTCCAGCTTCATGAGCCCGTCTAACACAAGCTCCCATTTTATTTAAAATAGTATTTAATTGTTCCTCGGTCACCTCACTAATATAATGCAACATATCATAATGTAATTTTGCACGCGCTGATTGCATATCACCCTTTTTAAATAGTTCAGTCAAAGCATCAACATCATATTCAGGATGAAATAATTGGATTCCCAATTTACAATCGTATACATGTAATGCATCAGCTAAATTTTTATATGCTTCTATTTGTCCATCGTGGAATAACTTAGGTGTAGGTGAAACTGTATTAACAGGCGCAACATCTCCTAAAACAATATAAGCGACTCCACCTTCTGCTAATCTTTTATAAAAGTTAAAACTTTGTTTCCCTATTGATCCATCTCTTTCCTCGTATCCAGTTGTCATTGGAGGAAACATAATTCTGTTTTTTAATGTGATTTTTCCAACTTGAATTGGTTCTAATAATTTCATAATCTTCTCCTTTATTTAAATTCTATTAATACTTCTTTATAGATATGATAGCACTTACATATATATAAAACATACTCTTTTAATGAAAAAACATATACTTTTATGTATATGTCTTTATATGTGTGATTATTTTTATCACTAAAATTATTTTTTAGAATTTATTACCTTTTTATAATCTCTTGGACTCATTCCTACTATTTGTTTAAATGATTTTGATAAATGATATGCTGAAGAATATCCTAGTTCCTGAGAAATTTCAGTTACACTCTTATTAAGAAGTAATCTTTTTTGGGCATACTGAATCTTTTGCTGATGAATATATTTTGCTGGTGAAATATTTAAGACATTTATGAATGCTTTATATAAAATACTATTTGATACACCCAATATTTGTGCCATAGTACTTAAGCGAATTGCTTCAAACAAATGATTTTGAACATAAACAATTGCTTCATTAACTACCTGGACATATGGTGAATCAATGATTTCTATATGATTATCTTGATTTCGTTTTAATTGAGCTCTCATCATTTGTACAATCAAACGAATCAATGCCGAAGTAATGATACTTGAATAACCAATCTCTTTTCTTTGAGCCTCCAAATATAGCCTGTCTAACATTTCTGTATAATCTAACATCTCATGAGCTTCTATCATATGTCCATGCTTTGTTAATAACGATAAAAACTGGTGTTTTAAATAAACTGGTTCAATATCAAAATGGAAATAATAAAATGAATATTTCTCATAACCTTCATTAATAGAAGTATTCAATTGGGATGGCTCTAATACTAAAAAACTCCCTGGTTTACAATAATACTTTTTATTACCAACAATTGTTGTAGAACCACCTTCGCGATAACATACGATCTCTATATCATCACATATATAACTTGCTTTTGTATCTTGACAAGATGTCCATTTACCAAAACTATGAATTTGAAAAGTCATTTTTCCAAGCATATCCGTCAATTCATCACTTTCAAAAGGAATAGATTGTGTTTGTGTTTGAATGTACATAAAAATCACCTAATTTAATTTTACACCAAATAATAGAAAATGTAATCTTAATAATCACAAAAAATCCTTTTTAAAGGCTTAGCTATTAAAAAGGATTATCTTATTTATTATTTTAGTCTGCTTTTTTTATTTTCATAAAATGCAAGAGAAGCAATTACTAATCCCGCAAGTGGATATAACAAGTTTGTCGTATCTCCTGTTTTGATACTTGTTGTATCTCCTGGTTTTACAGTATT
>JAETPY010000078.1 GCA_021770925.1 Erysipelotrichaceae bacterium
GTAGTGTAAGACTCCTTCAGTAAGAATATAAAATAAAATGCCTGCAGAAACAAGACTTTATTCATGACTATGTGTGCCTTGAAGCTGCAAGCGGAAAGGAATGTAAGGTTATTATGAAAATAAATAATCAAAATTATCCAGGTCTAACTAGTACTCAGGTTAAACAGCGAATCAATGAAGGAAAAATCAATGTAATAAATAATAAAATAACTAAAACATACAAAGAGATATTTTTAAATAATACTATTACCTTTTTTAATATTTTAAACGCCGCTTTATTAGGTTTAATTATTTTTGTAGGCTCTTATAAAAATACACTATTTATTTTAGTTATAATTCTTAATACGATTGCAGGAATATATCAAGAAATAAAAGCTAAAAGAACATTAGATCGATTATCAATTATCACTACATCTAAAGTTGAAGTTATTCGTGATGATATTATAAAAAAAATTTCTATTGATGAAATTGTTTTAGGTGATTATCTAGTTTTAAATACCGGCATGCAAATTCCTGCTGATAGTATTCTAGTCGATGGACACATGGAAATAAATGAATCATTGCTAACAGGAGAATCTGATCCTGTTTTAAAGCAAAATGGAGACAGCTTGTTTTCAGGAAGCTTTATTACTTCTGGAAAAGGAATATGTAAAGTTATTCATGTTGGTGATGACAATTATATGAACAAAATCACCAGTGAAGCTAAACGTTTAAAAAAACATAATTCTCAATTAAATCGATGTTTGGATATGATTTTAAAATATGTAAGTATCGTTATTTTACCAATTGGTGGATTGTTGTTTTTAAAACAGCTTGTATATGGCAGTCAAAATTTTAGTGATGCTATTGTTAGTACTACAGCAGCCGTTTTAGGAATGATTCCTGAAGGACTCGTTTTACTTACTAGTGCTGCTTTAACTCTTAGTGTTGTTAGGCTCGCAAAACAAAAAACTTTAGTTCAAGAACTATTTTGTATTGAAACATTAGCTCGAGTAGATGTTTTATGTTTAGATAAAACTGGAACCATTACTGAAGGTACAATGAAAGTTGAATTTGATGTCAAAATAAGTAATATTGATTTTCAAGAAATTATGGGAAATTTAATGCATTCCTTAACTGATGTTAATGTTACTGCCCAAGCTTTGAAAAAACATTATCCTAGTAAAAATACTTTTAAACCTTATCATGTAATTCCCTTTAGTTCTGACCGTAAATATAGCGGGATATCTTTTCAGGATAAAGGTACATATTATCTTGGAGCCTATCAGTTTCTTTTTCCTCAAGGCGATGAAGATTTAGAAGAACTTTGTCTTAAATATGCTAGTGATGGTTATCGTATTTTAGTACTAGCTCATACAAATAAAGTTATAGATAATGAAACATTACCTAGTGATTTAAAACCATGTGGAATTATCATCCTAAGTGATATAATCAGGTCCGATACTAAAGAAACATTAAGCTATTTTGAATCTCAGGGAGTTGATTTAAAAATCATTTCAGGTGATGATCCGATTACTGTTTCTGCGATTGCCAAAAGAGCTGGCTTAAAAAATGGAAATCGTTATATCGATGCTTCAAAACTTGCTACATCTAAAGATATCCAAAATGCACTTAAAAATTATTCTGTTTTCGGTCGAGTTACCCCATATCAAAAAAAAGAAATGGTTTTAATTTTAAAACAATTAGGGCATACAGTTGCTATGACTGGTGATGGAGTTAATGATGTCTTGGCTTTTAAAGAAGCAGATTGCTCTATTGCAATGGCTTCAGGAAGTGATGCTGCAAAAAATGCTGCAAATTTAGTTTTATTAGATAATAATTTTAATGCTATGCCTTATATTGTTGATGAAGGAAGACGAGTTATTAATAATATTACAATGTCTGCATCAATGTTTTTAATTAAAACAATTTTTTCTGTTTTAATTTCTATCTCAACAATCTTTTTTGGTCAAGCTTATCCTTTTGAACCAATCCAATTATCATTGATTAGTGCCTGTGGTGTTGGTATTCCTACTTTCTTTTTAACGTATGAATCAAATTTTGCTCATGTTAAAGGTGATTTTTTCAAAAATGTATTAGAAAAATCATTTCCCTCAGCTTTTACTATAGCATTAGGCGCAACTTTAATAACTAATATTGGACTTCATTTAGGATATGATCATAATATGTTATCTACTATATGTGTTTTATTTACTGGCTGTAATTATACTATTGCTTTATTAAAAGTATATTCGCCTTTAACACTATATCGAAAAATTATTATATATGTAACACAATTAGCCTATTATATTTCTATGATTATTGGTCAATCGATTTTAGAATTGACTGGAGTCCCTTTTAATTGGTTAATGATATTATTAGCACTAATTGCATTTTCTCCTCTATTTGTTGATTTATCAGACTATTTATTTAAATTATTAGAACAAGCATGCAGAAAACATAAAATATCTAAAATATTTAAAAACTAGAACCAGTTTAAATTAAAACAATAAAATTTTTATTTTTATATAATTATTATCATCTAAAATACAGTTAACAAACAAAATTAGGAGTGCTGATCAATTCATAAAGATTTGCACTTTTTTTATCTAATATATTTAGTACACTAGTAATTCTATACTTATTTTTAAAAACCTAGTTCTTCTATCACCATCTTTACACAATACCACATCGTTGAATCACTCCATTCAAACAACATTTATCCAATTTTTAATTCAACTTGCAAAACCATAAACTGTTAAGATGGTTGTTAATACTATTGGAAAATAAAAAAAAAGTTGTTAAAATATAGGAAAAGGAGAAGGAATGAATTATGTATGAAAAAATAAAATCATTAGCTAAAGAATATTTTCCTGAAACTGTTCAAACAAGACGTGATTTTCATAAATATGCTGAACGCGGCTGGCTAGAAATGAGAACTGCTTCAATCGTAGCTAGAAGATTAAATAGTTTAGGTTATCATGTATTAGTAGGAAAAGAATTAATGCGTGAAGAAGCGAGAATGGGGCTGCCAAACAAAAGAATACTAACAATTAATTATAAACGAGCTATATTACAAGGGGCAGATCCATATTATTTAGAAAAAGTAAAAGATGGTTTTACTGCTGTAGCAGGAATTATAAAAAACGGTGAAGGCCCAGTAGTGGCAATCAGATTTGATATGGATGCTTTAAGTATTACTGAAGATGATTCCATTGATCATAATCCCGGTAAATTTGGATTTATTTCATGTAATCCTGGTGCAATGCATGCTTGTGGTCATGATGGCCATACTGCCATAGGATTAACAGTCGCTAAAATTTTAAGCAATATTAAAGAACACCTTTGCGGTACAATCAAACTCATTTTTCAGCCAGCTGAAGAAGGTGTAAGAGGTGCTAAAAGTATTGCTACTAGCGGAATTCTAGATGATGTTGATTATATTTTTGCTGGGCATATTTGGCAGCAGGCACCTGGTGAAGATTACGATATTTATCTAGGAATGGACGAAACCTTTGCAACAACAAAACTTGATGTAATTTATCATGGTGTTTCCTCACATGCAGCAGGAATGCCCCAGTTTGGTAAAAATGCTCTTCTTTCGGCTGCTTCATGTGTCTTAAATTTACATTCGATTCCACGCAACAGTGATGGCTGTACAAGAATCAATGTAGGAACGATCAATGCTGGAACTGGACGAAATGTAGTTCCTGAAACAGCTAAACTAGAAATTGAAGTACGAGGTGCGACGAGTGAATTAAATAATTATATGGAAGTATATGCTCGTGATGTAATTCGAGGAGCTGCTTTAATGCATGATACAATTGTAGAAATAAATAAAATGGGAAAAGCATACTCACTCGAATGTGATAAAAAAATGATGGATATAATTCAGCATGTTTGTAGCAATCATTTAAAAAGCATAAAAATTGCACCAAAGTATTTAAGTCCATTAGATGGTAGTGATGATTTTTCCTATATGATGGCTACTGTTCAAGCCCATGGAGGAATTGGTACCTATATGAAATTAACTACAAATCTAGCTGCTTCACCTCATAATTGTGCATATGATTTTGATGAAAATGTTCTTTTAACTGGAACTACGGTTTATAGTAGTATTGCATATTATCTACTAAGTAATGAATTTATCAATAAAAGCAGCTAAATTTGCTGCTTTTATTTTATGTGGAGTCGCCATTTATCTGTATGAAGATCTGTATTATAAGTAATTATCTCACCAATTTTAGGAGTAATATAATTGATATTTTCTCTATCTGCTTCTTTTGTAATCTTTCTACTGAACCATCCCATAGATGGACCAGTTAAATTAAATGTTGACCAGTGAATTGGCATTATGACTTTAGATTTCCATTTATTATTATATTGATCAGCTTCTAAAAATGCTAGATAAAATTCATCATATTTTTTATGTATTTCCTCAAAATGGTTACCAAAACCACTATCACCACTTTCAAGCAGCTTATGATATTCATCTATAAATTCCCATTATGCCCATGACATCTTATAACTATTAGTAATAAAATTTCTAAACGAATTATGCCACGCTGGAGTACATGCTATTAATAATCCATTTATCTTAGTTTCATCCCACCAGGCCAAATTAATAATTTTTTGTTTGCTTATTTTCCATCTTTCCAAATATTTTTCAACCCCTAAGGGAACAATATACACACCTGCCTTTTTATCTATTTTTTATATTATTATAGTCTAAATGATCATGAGTTAAAACTACAATATCTATTTTATCAAGTGCATCTATATTAATCGATAAATCACTAAATCTGCGAGTTGAAAAAATGGTACTGGTGAAGCATATTTACTGAAAACAGGGTCAATCGATATATTCATTCCATGCATTTAAATAATAATAGAGGAATATCCAAGCTATGTAATATTTAATGTTTTATTATCTGGTTTTTTTAGAATTTTTAATTTTTCTATTAAAATTTTATCTGTAGAAACAACATCTTTATTATAAAATTTTTTATCCTTAAAATTATTTGCTCTTGATGCATAGTTTATGCTATCTTTTTTGATGGAGTCCCGCCAAATGGAACCAATAGTTTTAAAAACTAGAAAAAAGCAAATAATATTATTAAGACTAATTTTAAAAAATATTTACTCATCTTTCTAAATCTTATAACTATGATTTCATATCTACAAATTTTAACATAGTTATATTTAAAAAGGAACTTTTTAAGCTCCTTTAATCATTATTCTTTTTACTTTCAAAAAAGTTCATAAAATTATCAACAGCATTATCAATTCCATTACCTAATTTTGTTGTAAACTCATCAAAATCATCTTTAGTATCATTTATAACATTATCAACTTCATCGTCCTTAGCATGATAAACCTTATTAGCATAATTTTTAGCTTTAATCCCTAAGTTTCTAATTGTATCATCTTCACCAACATCACCATAACTTGCTGCCATTTCTAAATAACTACCCTTTTCATATAATTTCTTAGCAACTTCTTTATCTTTTACATTATCAAGATTATCATTAATATAATTAACTGCTTCAACTACATCATCTCGATTTACTTCATAATCATTTCCAAATTGATTTTTAACTTGTGTATCAATATCATCAAAATCATCATTACTAGTTTCATTTGCGGAATTACCAGTTTCATTTGTTTTATCATCATTGTTATTAGTACATCCTGCTAAAGTAAAACCTAAGGTAAATAATAGCGTTAAACAACATAAATATTTTATTATTTGTTTCATTTATATAATCTCCTTTATAATTTTCTATTAATATTTTTAACCAATTTTAATTTTTTAAACCAAATAGAAAGAAAATAATATATAATATATATGGTGATAATATGAAAGAAAAACAATTAGATGCTTTATTAGAAAATATTAATTATGAAATTTCTTTATTAGCAAATATGGCAGCTTTTATTAAACAAGAATTTAAAGATGTTTCATGGGCAGGCTTTTATCTTAATCAAGATCAACAGTTAATTTTAGGTCCTTTTCAAGGATTAACTGCTTGTACAACTATTCCTTTTAACCGTGGTGTATGTGGTGCTTGTGCAATAGAATTAAAAACAAAATGTATTGCAAATGTTCATGATTTTCCAGGTCATATTGCTTGTGACAGTGCTAGTAACAGTGAAATAGTTATACCAATAGTAATCGACAATATCCTATATGGTGTTTTAGATTTAGATTCGACAAGTTTTGATCGCTTTCAAAAAAATGATCAAATATTATTGGAAAAACTAGTAATGATATTAGTTAAACATTTAAAAAGAATCAGACAAATTTCTTAAATGATACTCTTAATAGTATCATTTTTCTATCCTAATATATTTGCTATCGCTACATTGTATAAAATTACTTTTTTAAACATCTTATAAATAATTTATTTATTAACCTTTGTTTCACTTATATATTAAAATAACTTAGGAAGTAATATCCCTAAGTTATTTTCGATATCTAACTTTTTTTGTCAAATCGATTTTTACATGTAGGACAAGTAATGGTAATTTTCCCACGTCCCCTAGGAACTCTTACCATCTGCTTACAACTTGGACATAAATAATATTTATGCTCTTTATCCTGATAATTCTTTTTAATAATATTAACTCTTTTCTTTATTGGTTGAATTAAACTTAAGTATTTTTCGTTTTCTGCCTTACGTTTATATACATTACGAGAATATGTTCTAAACAAATTATAAATTAATAATATCCATACTATTAATGAAAGAAATGAATTTCTAATAAAAAATAAATTTAGAATCATCAATACTAACGCTAAAATCAATATAAACATATTAAATTGATCAGAGCCATATCGTCCTGCCATAAATCGATATAATGCATTTTGAAATTTATTCATCCTAACCCTCTTTTCATTTCTACTATAATTTAATAATATTAATAGATTATGAATTAAGGTTTATTTTTCTTATATTCTTTACGACTATTTGTATTTTCAATTAATAATATTTTAAAAAATCGAATTAACGCATTACGTGATTCACCATCCATATTTTTTAACTCTTTTAATGCTGTAACAAGATGTGTAAATGTTTTTTCTGAAAAATCATTTATTTTTTTTATTCCTGTTGCCTCAATAATATTAAAAAGACTTTCAACTGCATTCTTTCTTGTTTCTCTATCAACCTTACTAAGCCACGATTTAAATGCTGTATCCATTGCCTGACTATCTACATTAATAGTGTCGCTTTTAACAAAACTCGTTCCTTCAATCTGCCAGGTAAAACCACTATGCTGCATTAAACCTTTAGCATCACTTTTAACAACTATCATTTCCTCTAAATATTCCAGCATTATTCCAAAAACACATCCTTCAGGAACAAACTTTTTAATTTTTTTAGCAATCTTTCGGTATTCAGGAATTTCCAGCATTTCTAGATTAAATCCAGGTCCGTCGTTATTATAAATTTCAATTATTCTGCTTATTATCTTTTCATTACTATTACATGCTGCGTATACTGCAAGATTTCCCCCTTTAGAATGGCCTCCCAAACGAATTTTTACACCATGAAAACATTGTTTAAAATAATCTTTTATTGTGTCGAAAATACTAGTTTGAAAACTTCTATTTTTAAGTAAATATGATAAATTCTTATTATAATTTTTTTGAGCAATTAAACACAAATATTCTTTAGCCCTAATTTGTGAGGGAATAGGCATAGTATAAGTCATCAAAAAATCTTCTTTCCAACCTAAAATAGTATCATCAGTTCCCCTAAAAGCAACATAAATACTACTATCAGGTAATTGAAATGTTATTGCTGCAAACTGTTTAACTTCATGATAATCTAATTCGTTTAAATAATCTGATAATAAAATATTTTTATAGCGTTTTGATTTAGCCATTATTTTCAATAAAATAATGGCATCTTTAATAAAAGAAAACTCATTCATTAATTCATCAATATCATTCAAATAAAAAAAATCATTCGCGACATCTTCTAGTCTTCGACTTTCTTTTTCTAAAAAGGCTGGTACTATTTTATCAAAGTCTACATATACAAGCTCACTTAAAATTAATCCATCAATGTCATTAAAAGGATCAATTTGCATATCAAGATCACCACGCCATTTTACATAATCAATTATATTTGCCATTATTTTCCCTTTCATTATGATAAATAATCTACTTTTTTATTAATAGTTTTATAAGACTGATCCATATGAATATTATAAACAAATTTATTGATAAAAAACATATTTTGATGTCTTTTATATTCTAATTAATAATACTTTTTAAGAGTAATTAAGAAATTCTTTATTTTTTTTATGATAAAATTTTAACATCTTAGTTATATTATAAATAATAATTATTAATTATATATTATAGGAGAAATAATGATGAAAAAAATAACTGGTTTAACTAACAAAGAAGTTAATTTAAGAATTAAAGAAAATAAAGTTAATACTGCACCTAAACCTGTTGTTAAAAGTAATTTACAAATTATCATAAGTCATATTTTTAACTTATTTAATGCTTATAATTTTATTATTGCTGCTGCTCTAATTGCTGTTAAAGCATATTCAAGTTTATTTTTTGTAGTAATTGTTGTTTCTAATACCATTATTAGAGCAAGACAGGAAATTAAATCAAAAAATATGGTTACAAAACTAAATCTAATCGTCTCACCTAAAACAAAAGTAATTCGTGAAGAAAAAATGATTTCAATTGATAATGAAGAAATTGTATTAGACGATGTAGTTTACTTTGAAACCGGTAACCAGATTAGTGCTGATGCTAAGGTTGTTGAAAATAGTGTTGAAGTTGATGAATCCCTATTAACTGGAGAGGCAGATCCAGTTACTAAAAATCCTGGTGATATATTATTATCTGGCAGTTTTATCTTAAGCGGTGCCTGCTATGCAAAGGTAACTCATGTTGGAAAAGATAATTATGCCAATAAAATTACAGATCATGCAAGAACCCGAAAACCTGTTAATTCAGAATTATTGAATACTTTTAATACAGTAACTCGATATACTAGTTATTTAGTTTTGCCATTAAGTATATTAATGCTTTATCAAGCTTACGTGATTCGTGATCAAAGTATCACAAGTACGATTGTAAATACTGCAACTGCTCTTTTAGGTATGCTGCCAAAAGGGCTGGTCCTGCTTACAAGTGTATCTCTAGCAGCTAGTGTAGTTAAACTGGGTAAACAAAAAACACTTGTTCAAGAGATGTTTAGTATTGAAACATTATCAAGAATAGATGTTTTATGTTTAGATAAAACCGGCACCCTTACCGAGGGAAAAATGGAAATTGAACAAGTAGTAGAGCTTGATAATCCTCTTTTGTATGATATAGATAAAATTATGAACTCTTTTGTTGCTGGTTCATTAGATAACAATATAACTTTCCAAACTTTAAAAAAATATTTCAACAAACCAGCCACATATAAAACATTAAATAGAATTGCATTTTCTTCAGCTCGTAAATGGAGCGCAATTGAACTAGAAACAGTTGGAACAATCATTGTTGGAGCACCAGAAATCATTAAGCCAAATTATAATCTACCTCAAAATGTTACTGTAATGGCTAAAAGCGGAGCTCGAGTTTTAATGATTGGATACCATGAAAATATCAATATCCTTCAAGATACTATTAATAAAACTATTCCTTTAGGCTTAATTGTTATTAAAGATCCAATTAGAAAAGACGCTAAAGAAACATTAAAGTTCTTTAGTGAAAATGATGTTGATGTTAAAGTGATTTCTGGTGATAATCCTGCCACTGTAAGTGCCATCGCTATGCAGGCAGGTGTAAGTAATGCAAATAAATATATTGATGCATCAACCATTAAAACCGATCAGGAATTAGAAAACGCAATCTTAAATTATAACGTAATTGGACGTGCCACCCCTTTTCAAAAACATCAAATGATACTTTGTTTACAAAAATATAATCAAAAAGTTGCTATGACTGGTGATGGTGTTAATGATGTCTTAGCTTTAAAAGATGCTGATGTATCTATTGCCATGGGCTCAGGATCTGATATTGCTAGACAAATTGCTCAATTTATTATCATTGATGGAAAATTAGAAACATTAGTTGAGGTAGTTCGTGAAGGGCGTTTAGTTATCAACAATGTTACACGTTCTGCTTCCATGTATTATTTAAAAACAATTTACACTATTTTACTTTCTATTTTATCAATTATTTTAAATATTCCTTATCCCTTTATTCCTTTTCAAATGACCTTATTAGATATGTTTATTGAAGGTTTTCCATCATTTATGATTTTATTTGAACGAAATATTGAAAAGCCAAAAGAATCAATTGGACACCATGCCCTTCGCTACTCTTTGCCAAATGCCCTAACAATCGTTTTAAGTGTTGCCATAATAAAATTACTAGCCCCTATATTTCATTTATCGCTACCAGAAGTATTTACAGTTTTATATTTTACAACAGCATTCATTTCTATTCATATGATTTACCGTATTTATTGTCCAATCAACTGGTATCGTGGCGGAGTGCTAATTATTGATATAATTGGATTTATTTTATCTACACCAATATTTTGGCCATTATTACAAATGCATAGTTTAAATTCAAAATTAATCAGCTATATTTTAATTACTATTATTTTTTCTATTCCAGTTCTAATTATTATTACTAAATTAGTTAGCGAATATTTAAATAAAGTTCAAAAATCATCTTAAATAAATTTTAAAACAGATCATCTTTTTATTTATCATAAAGTATTGATCTGTTTTTATAAATATATAACTAATTTATATCCAAGTACTTCTGTTAGATAATAGTTTTTCATCTTTATTATAAATTATTACATAACCATTTTTTTACCACTTCATCATCCTCATTTTTTATAAAAGAATGCTCACTATGTTTTGATATAGTCAATATTACATGATTAAACACCGCAAAATTTTTTATAACCTGTAAGGACTGCAAATTATCTTTACCTCCATATAATATGTAGGTACAACTATTCCATTTCACTATAGGATTATTTTTTATATACTGATAATAATCCCAGGATAAGATATCAATTGGGGTTAAAATTTCTCTTTTAATAAAAAGCATTTCTTCAGTGACATCAAACCATAGAAACATCCTTTTGATTAGATATTCCATATCAACAATTGGAGAAAGAAAAAGGCACTTATGAAAAATATTATTTTTATATGCCTGCAAGCTAAAATATGCACCCAAACTGCAAGCAAACAAAGAAACGTCTTTCCAATTAGCAAAAACATAAGAACCTATTTGCTTGAGATCAAAAATACCATTAAAAATATCGCATCTGTAATTTTCATCTTTTCGTTCCCCATGTTCTGGTAAATCAAAACTTATTGTTTGATACCCTTTACTTTCTGCTATTATTGCCAAACTTTCAGCTGATTCTTTATTATCCTTTTTTCCATGAACATAAATATATATTTTATCTGATTTTGCTCCCCATATAATAACCGGAATTTTGCCAATATAAAATTTTGTTATTTTCATTATTCATCACCGATTAGATATTATCATCAAAAAATAATATTCTCTATATCATGTTACTTACAGATATGTTTTTTATACAAAAAAGAGGTCGCAAAATCACGACCTTTAAAAATTACTTTTGATATATGATTTTCTTGATTGAGTAAACAGAAAGATAATAAATATCGGCTAATTCATCTATACTTTTTCCTTGCTGATAGTCTTTTTTTATCTTCATATTTCTTTGCTCAATCTCAAATTTACAGCCACTCAATTCGCCCCATTTCTTTTTATTAGCCCTTTTTGCAGGAACATAGATATATCCACCTTGTATATAATTTTGCAATTCTTCAACTAAAGCAATGGGAAGTGCTGAATCTGCTTTAATATATTTCACACAAGCTCACTCCTTTAACTTTTTATCATTAAATAGCAAAGCCCGCACATGCGCTTTATTACTCCATACAAATAGCGCCAACATTTACTGACTTTGCATGGAGTAAAACAGCATTTTTTCTCTTTTTATTTATGCACATAATATTACCCCCTTAATTGTTTCTACATAGATCTTTTTAACTGTTTGATGTTTCCATTCTGTATAACCTTGATATTATTTGAAATTTTTGATTCTGACCAGTTCCACCACTGAATTTCCAATAATGCAGAAATAATTTCTTTTGAAAATCTTTTTTTTATTGGTTTTGCAGGAACACCTCCAACAATTGTATAAGGAGAAACACTTTTTGTAACAACTGCACGTGCTCCAATAATTGCTCCATCTCCAATAGTAACACCAGCCAAAATAACTGCTTCATAACCAATCCAAACATCATTTCCTATAACAATATCACCTTTATTATCCCATGCTTTTATTACATCTCTCTTTTCTAATCCCCATTCTTCATAAAATAGCGGGAATGGATAAGTAGACAGTGAGGATAAGACATGATTAGCACTGTTAAAAAGAAATTTCGCACCACAGGCAATAGAACAAAATTTGCCAATTTGTAATCTATCATGATTAATTGGGTATTGATATAATACATTATTTTTTTCAAATAACGTTGGGTCGTTTACAAAATCATTATATATAGTAAAACTGCCAACTGTTATATTAGGATTTGTGATTACATGTTTTAAATAAATCGTTTCTTTATCCCCTGTACGAGGATAAATATATTTTTCTGGAATAGTCATTTAAAATCCTCCTGTTAGTTTAATGATATCTATTTAACTATCCCAGTTAATACAATACAGCACTTCACCTAAATCACCTCTTTTTTTAATATATAAATATATATGTACAAAGTAAATATCAAATAGCTTACAATTAATGTTCTATTAGTAATGAACGGCATACATAATTCAAAATCATAAAATATTAAATTTCTTACTTTTTCCAGCAACAATTATTACTGCTAAAAAAGTATTAAATCAATAATTCTCATAACTAATTTTTCTTGTAAATTTTAGCTTCCCTTTACTTTATCTATTTTTCCATCCATTTAACTTCTACTGCTTTTTCTAATTCTTTCTTATCCTTACTATACTTGAATTCAATTATATATGACGATAACGCCTTCTTCGCCTTTAAAATAATATCACATCTTCCTGATCCTGTTTCTCGATTGCTGATCATTTCATACTCACTTGTCAGCCAGACACTCATTCCTAGTATCATCGTATGATAACTGCTTTCAAATAATTTCCTGTCTTTCGTTTCTACTGTATAATAATCATTTTTTATTAATTTCTCCATATTCCATTACTCCCAGTGGAATCGCCTTTTTCACTTTTATCACCCTTTCTGTTATTTCATTACACTTTATTTTCATTGACTATAAAAATAATTGAAACAAATCTAATTTTCAACGAAAAGATTTTTTATTCGTTATGTAATATTACATGTATCTTTTTAATAATTCCAATAAACAGCTGAAAAACTTTATTATAATATTTATCATAACAAAATCTTTAACCTATTAATACTGTTTTTATCAAATATCTAGGGCAATCGGATAAAAACCAATAAAAATAAGAATACTATTAATAAATAGTACTGCTCCATTATAATATATAATGTTTTCTTTATGGTCTAATTAGTTTT
>JAETPY010000079.1 GCA_021770925.1 Erysipelotrichaceae bacterium
ATTCTAACTCTTGAAGGTTATAATTAATATATAAGGGAGAATAAAGTGTCGTCATTTTGATTAACACACTGTCGTCACTTCATTAACATGATGTCGTCAACGCGGTGAAATATTCAGACTCCCGAATTAAATTATAATATTTAATTAGTTCCGAATTAATCTCTATAAACTTTATTGGAATCAGAAAAAAACTATTGTCAAAAAATTTATGAAAAGAATCGTTATCTCCATATTAGTAAAACCTCTTGGTATAAAATCTTTTAATTCATTTCCTGCAGCATCTAAAAATTTATCTATCATTTTTTATATCCCCCTTATTTGTGATATTATTTTATAATAATTAATTGTATTATACAATGCATGTCAGAAAACACTTCTCATTTCTATATAAAAAAATGATCTAAATTCATTTAATGAACTCAAATCATCTTTATATATCTCTATTATTTTGTTGTCATAAAATCTCAAAAATTCATACATAATATCTCGACTTTTATTTTTTTACGGAAAATTCACGGCATTTTTACGGAAAAAATCAATTTTTACGGCAAAATCAATGATTTTTATCTGCTATATGTATGATACTTATACAACTCAAAAAACATTGATTATATCGCATAAATTTCGATTATATACATGCTGTATAGTACCTATATAAGGCTATAATTATTTATTTCTTTGTTTCATCTGAGGGAACAAGATAACTTCTTGGATACTTTCTTGACCAGTTAATAACATAACCAATCTATAAATACCCATTCCCATACCACCTGTTGGATGTAAACCGTATTCCAATGCCTCTACATAATCTAAATCCATTTCAATTCATATATAATTTTTATATGCGTTTTTACATGTTTTTTTACGTTGTTGCACATTCAAAAACATATGATTTTTTAGATTTTTATACATATTTATTTCATTTTGTATGCCATAATGTATGCCACTTTTTATTCAACTCAAATAAATAATAGATACAATTACCTATAAAAATTTTTTTAGTTCTTCAAGCAAATTTCTAAAACCCATACTATTTTCATAATCATATACAGGTTCTAATGATAGCAAACATATCTGATTCGCATTCAAAAAATCTTTTGAGGAAACCATATCTGGATAAATTGCATATACCCTATCTATCACATCTTTCTTTAGTTTTAAATTATGATCAAAATACCAAAAATTAGTATAATCTTTTAGTTGAGAAAATACAGGAGTATCACCATTTTTTGAATAAATATTTTTTTTCTTTCTACATTTCACTTCCAAAACAATGCAATGAATCAATTTATTATTATCATATATCATAATTACAATATCAGGTTTATTGCTACTACTATTCTGATTTACTAATTCATCCATTGGTTCAGTTTCAGTTCTTTTCACTAATTTATTATAAAGAATTCTTATCTTTTTATTCTTTTTTTCAAATATAAACTCTTCATTCTCAAAAAGTAAATTAAAATCATACTTCGAATTAATAGAGAAAATATAATCCATATTTATAAAAATTTTAAACACTAAAATCAGTACATATATTTCATATAGTTCTGAAGTCTTTTTATACATATATACCCCTTCTCTATTATATATATTACTATATTCCGTGTTTATAGAATTTACAAAATCTAAAATCTTTTTATAATGAATATTCCTTCTTGCAGGCATACTATCTATAATTGTATAATCGGTTTTGATTTCATAAATCCATGATTCATTCATAATATTAATAAAATTATTTCTAATTCTATTTATTATATTTTTCTTTTCTAAAAATTCGTTCTTTTCTTTTTCCAATTTATTTATTGTAGTTAATAAATCATTATATTCTGATATTACATTGTTTTTATACTTTATATCATGTCTATTATTTAGACTTTTCATTTTCTTTTCCACATTTAATAGATTATAATTTAATTTAGATAAATTTTCTTTCAAGTAATTCCCATTATCATAAAAATAATCATCCAATTCATTACATGCCTTTATAATCTTAAATAATGAATTTTTTAAAACTATATTTGGTTCAGTATTTAATGATAATCTCTTTTTTTCTGCAAATTTCTTTCTATTATCATTTTCTATAATGCCTTTTTTTGAGTCATATTTAATTTTTTTTCTGCTTACTCTTGCTACTTTTTTTGTATATTCTAAAGATTTTTCAATATTTTGCAAAGGAAAATTAACAATATAATTTAATTCAAATTGCAACATCTTTTCATTATTTGTTATCTTTTCAAATAAAGGTACAAAAACATTATTTTTTGAATCTATGTATTTTTTTCCTCGAATCGAGTTAAATAAATCAAGCTCTAATCCTCTAGAAAAATCACCAATTATTTTTCTTATATCTTCAATTTTCTCACCAAGTGCATTCGAACTTACAACAAAAAAGCAATTTTTTATTAAATTATCATTAATAATTTGAATCAAGTATTTTTCAGGAAAAAATATAGTATTTTCTGATTCTGATCTATTATACTCATAATCATTTAAAACTTTATCCTCTCCTGGATTAATTTGTAGCAACTCCTCTTGATTTGGATATTCACATTTTATAACAGTTTTTTTACTCTCGTTTTTTATTTTAACATGCTCAAATTCATTAAAACAAAAAAGTATTACACCTTGCTCCAAATCACTTATATTAATTTCTTCTGAATAATTATTTTGCACATTAGTTTTACAAATAATCAATTTATCTTGTGTATCCATATGTAAATAAATCCTCTGCTTTTCTCTTTAAAGATTCTTTACATTCTGTAAAGTCACTAATTTCGCTATATTTCTCAAACAAATTAATTATCATACTATCCTTTGGTTCATCTCCAATGTAATCAATTTTTCCTATCAAACTAATCAATCTGTTATCTGGCCCAGATAATTTTTTCATAACAGTCTGTTTTAACACCAAATCAAATGCATGCTCCTTACTTATCAAATTATTTGAGTCATCGTCCTGTGGTATATTGCTTATATATGTGCCTATATTCTTTAACACTCTAAAAGACACTCCTTTTTGTTCATCATATTTTGAAATCACAGAATGTAATTCATCTAAAAATTCTAATTCTTTTTGATTAAAAGCATGTATAGGATTATTTTTTGAACGCCATTGATTATATAATGAGCTACTTTCACAAGCATTCAATTTTGGTGTACTTTCAGTTTCTTTTTCTAAATCTTGATGACAATAATCAATAAACTTTTTCTTTTTTAAATTGATTACAAAAGATCTATCTAATAATCTATCAGATATATTCTTTGTTGTTTCATCTAGATTTATTGTTCCAATAAATATGACATTACTATTAATTTTGATTTGAAATGGATAAGAATTTTGATTAATACAATATGATTTTTCATTATATAATGTCAAATATCTAGAATCAGCATCCTTTTCTAATACAGATATAAAAGGTGAAAACCAATATTCAATTTGTGATAAATTCATTTCATCAAATATGACCATATACATTTTATCTGTGTTATTTTGTGCATTAATTAAGAAATCCACTAATCCTGTATCAGCTGGTATGTATAATCCGTTATTAGGATTTAAATATCCTAATACATCATCAGGTTCAATAAATGATGGACTTACAGGCATAAACAATAAAGTATGATTGACTTCTTGAGTGTCTAACATTTTTGCATATTGCAATGCCAATTGTGTTTTACCCGTTCCTGACATCCCTGCCAAAATTGTTAATGGCGAACTTTTTGCACAAATATGCAAGTTAATTAAATCTTCATAATCATAACATAAGTTTGAATTAATAACATTCCTTTTAAAGCTTTCTAGCATTTCAAATTCGCCATTACTTTCTTTTTTTACTTCAATTATTTCTTCATTTATTTGATCAATTTCAGGAATTTCTTTCTTTAATACTATACTAAATTCTTCAGCAAACTCATTTAATTCTTGCGTATATTCCTCATCAATAAATACAATACTAGAACCAAACCTTGAAGATGATGAAATCATCTTAGCTTTATTTTCTATCTTTACATATGAAATATATCCATCCTCAGCACACTTCCAATTAAATGGATCAGTTTTATTAAATTCCCAACTATCAGAAAAATATAAATATGAATCACACATAATATAATCTGCATTATTATATATATCTCCTGGATATGAATCTAAAGTGAAATATTCTCCTTTTCGAATTTTCTTTTCAAAAGTTCTTCTATCTAAATTTACTTTTGGAATAATTTTAAAACGTGTATTGATAGTCAAACTATTTGGAACTGGCTTAATATCTAATATTTTTAAATTTTTGTGATATATTTCATCCTTATATTGATAAGAATAATCAGGTTGGAAAATTATCAGTTGGTCTTTATAATAATCAAATAATTCTTCTTTTTGTTCATCATATTCATAAGAATTAGGATCATACCAAGAAGGTATTCCTTTCCCCGCGCTTTGATCTTTTACCATGCCCGTATATTTATTATCCCTAATATAAACATCCTTAAAATATTCTTTATTAATATTTATTACATTAGGTTCATCACATAGTGGTGTTACATCAAACATAAGCACATGTTCTGCATTCCTCATATTAAATACACCATTTTCTGTATTAAATTTACCTATCATAATAGTATTCTTTGAAGCTTTTTCTAACTTACTATCTATATCAAGTTCATAAATTTTTTTATCCATTATTTACTATCTCCTTTATTTTTATCATTATATATTCAATAAATACAATATCTTTTATTTTCTCTAACTCTTGTTCTTCCAATAAATTCTGTTTTATTTTATAACTTTCATCTAAAAAAATATGCAAATCTAAATTATTTAAATTCATATTTCTATACATAGCTAATATAGACGAATAATTTATATCTTTTTCAACTGACTTTATAATATCATTTATATTAATTTTTAAATCACTATCGTCATTATCTTTTATTTCATTGAGTTTTGTTTTTAGTTTGTTATTTTCTTCATGTAATAATTTGTTTTTCTTAATTATTGATTCATACTCCTTATTTTTCAACTCAAAATCATGAGTATTTTGCTCTATAACATGCTGCAGCTCTAAAATTTGTCTTTTTAACTTTTCTTCACTTTGTTTCAAATTCTCTAATTCTTTTTCTCTTTTTTGATTATTTTTCTCACTTTCATATTTGTATATTATATCATCACTTAAATCTAATAATTTTATCAAATACTCAGACTTAATACTACTTTTTTTCAATAACTTCAAAGCTATATTTTCAAAAGCTTCCTTACTACAATTATTATTGCTTAATAAATTATATTCTTCTGTATTTAATGACTTTTTGATATCTCCCTTATCTATCAATGTCAAAAGATTGTTTTGTAATAAATCATTTTTACTTCTATATTCTTTTAAATATAACTCATAAATTAACTTTTCATCTATACTTTCATCCCTAAACGATTTTATTCTAGGATTATTTTTATATTTTTGTATTTTGCGTAAAGGCTTAATTAATATTTTCTTTGGAAAATCACTTATAAATTTTGCATAATCTTCCTCTTTAAAATTTTTAAAAGTAATATATTCTAAACTCATTGATTATCACCCACTTTATGTAATCTCTCAATAAAATCATCTTTAGATAAATCGTAAAAATATTTTGAAATAAAATTATTATTAAATTTTTCCACATTAGTTTCATTAAATTTATTAATGTAATACCTTTTTCCATTGCTAATATAATAAAACCATATTAAATTATTATCTAATTTAATAAATTTATATATTATTTCGTCATTATACATATTTTGTAAATTAATTTGACACCTAAAAACTTCTTTTCTATTTTTCTCAGCAAATAATGTTATCTCCTTTTTATCAATATTTTTAAACTTTATGTGAAGAAAATTGCTATTATCATAATTTAATATTTTTATCTGCAAAATCATGATTCATCTCTCCTTTTTATAAAAATTATTTTCCTAACTTTATTTAAAAGTTTTCTCTTTTACAATATTTGTTTTTTGATCATATAAGAAAATTATAATTTCTACTTTAAAAAATCTAGTAGGCAATCTTTTAATAGCATTATAAACTTGGACATCCTTTTCTTTTTCAGCATTAAATACTAACCATATTTGTTTAATTGATGGCAGATCCTCAAGTTCAGCTATTTCCAATAATCTATTAGTTATAAATGCTTGTACTTGTCGTTCCTCTATCTGTAAATCTTTGTAACTTGCTAATGTATTGGGAATATCTACCACACTTTTTATTAAAGTACCACTTTTAGTTGAGACAAATGCTGATAAAACTCTTTTTCCAAAATATGGTGATTTATAACTTGGACCTATCTGAATATTCCAACCCTCTATGTACATTGATGATAAAAAATATTGCAAAAACATTGGTGTATTAATTGGATATATAGTTTCATCATAAAATAGTATATCTCGTATAATCTTTCTTGGTTCAGTATCCAAATAAACAGATAGTATCTCTAGTAACTTATGGCTAGGCATTTTAGTAAAGCCACCTTCAATTTTTTTAATTGTTGGCAATGATATGTTTAATTCTTCTGATAATTCTTTTTGAGTTAGTCCTTTGCTTTCTCTTAACTCTTTAAAATACTGTTGAAATGACATCGTCTTCTCACCACCTTTATAAATTATATTATATGATATTTCTTTTTAAATTAAAATAAAAAAGTATAATAAAATAATTTTTTTTATTTAAAAATATATCCTAATATGATATTGTGTATTTAGGTATAAAAATTATTTTAAATTAAATTATTTTTATACACCTTAAGAAGGTGAGAATATGGAAATAAAAGAAAAATTTATTACTTATCAAGATTTAGCAAATGCTTTAGGATGTAGTTATCAACAAGTGGCTCAAGTTCACTCTAAACGCATTATTGAGGCATTTCATATTGATAAGAAACGATTACCCAAAGCAGGAATGCTACCATTAGATTTTGTTGAAAAATACTTTGACTTATCTATAGACATTCAAACAAACGAAAAGACTATCTAGTCCATCGCCAAATTTTCTAGATAGTCAACCACGAAAAGAGACATGTTTTTATAATGCTCTTTCAAAGAGAATTATAACAAACAACTTGTCTCCTTTCAAACCAAATTTTATGAAAGGAGTTTTTATATGCTTATAACACAAAAAGAATTATTAGAAAAGCAATTTAAAGCTGATGGGAGAGAAATTTTTGGTGGAGTATTAAAACCTGGTCTTTATGTTCTTGCAGGAACGAACAAAGTCGGTAAATCAATGATTGCTACTACAATGGCAAACTGTATTGCTAAAGGTAAAGATTTTCTTGGTAAATCTATGCCTCAAGGTAAAGTCATTTACTTTGATAATGATAATTATGATTTTGAAACAAAAAGTAGAATTATCTTATTAAACCTTTCGGGTATAGATGAGGTGCCATATGAATTTGATGAATCTAAATCTATTGAAGTCATAAATGAAGTATTAATAAATATTAAAAACATTAATGATTATCGTTTGGTTATCATTGATTCATATGTTGGATTGGAAGAAGTTATTATAACAAAAGATAACTATTTTGAAGTTTATCCTGTTTTAAAGAAACTACGAGATTACATTGTTAGTAAAAATCTAGTAGGTATTGTTATTCATCATACAAAGAAAGGCAAAGAAAAATTAGATCAAGATAATTTACTTGGCTCAAAAGCACTTTCTGGGGCAACAACAAGTACACTATTACTTTCTGTAAGAAATGAATTTGATAGACATGGTCAATTAAAGCTTATTCTTAGAAATAATAAATCTGTTATTAAAATCAAAAAAGATGATAGTGATATTAGTTGGTTATTAGATAATAGCGAAGAAGGAACAACACAAGAAATTCCTAGAGATATTCTTTTTCTAATCAACACAGTTGTTAGTGAAGAAAATCATATATTAAAAGGAACATGCCAAGAAATAGTACAAAAAAGCAGAATGGAAATCAATCCAAGTTACCTTACTAAATTTTTAAAACTTCATCAGCATTATCTTAATGAAAATAATGTGACTTTTAAAAATGAAAGAACAGGTAAAAAAAGAATTATTATTATTGAATATCATAATGAAGATATTCAATGAATGACAGTATGACAGATGAAATCAGTGCACAGATTAACTGTCATCGTGTCACAACGAGATCTTTGAAAAGTAAATATAAAAGCCTATCGGCAATCCTTGAAAGAAAAGACCAAAAATATTGGTCTAGCAAGTTATACCAAAATTCTTACGCTTTTGGAAACTTGCCCTGCCGGGAGCTAAAGAAGGAGGAAAATATGGCTCACGTAGAAAAATATAAATCTGCTGACATTACCGGTTTAGCTATTCATTATGAACGTAGAGAAAGGTGTGAGTTATCTAATCAAAATATTGATATAACTCGTTCACATCTCAACTATAATCTAGCACAAGAGCTACAACCATTACATCCTGAAGCATTTATTAAAAATCGTTTAAAGGAAGTTAAACACATAAATCGTAAAGATATAAATGTGATGGTTGATTGGATTGTGACTTTACCAAAAAATGTACCACAGGAAGATGAACAAAAATTCTTTAAACACACATATCAATTTATGAAAGAGGAATATGATGAAAAAAACATCATAAGTGCTTGGGTTCATAAAGATGAAACAACACCTCATATTCATATCGGTTTTATACCTGTTATAGTACAAAATGGAATTGAAAGATTAAACTGTAAGAAAATAATAAATAAACCCTATCTTAAATCATTCCATCCTAAATTAGAAAAATATTTAGAAAAGTCATTAGGTTATGTTCCAGAAATATTAAATGACGCAACAATCAACGGAAACAGAACAGTCAAAGTATTATCTCCAATGCTGATAAGATTAATTTTGAAACTTCAAGTTTCCTTAAAAAAACAAAATCATTGAAAAAGTGTCACCAAATCATTGATGAATTAAAATACAGTAATAGACAATTACAAGCTGATACACTTTCTCTAACAAATCTTGTTAATGTTCAAAAGAAAGAAATCGACTCATATAGACAAATGCCTTTAGCTAAACAGTTAAAACAAAGAGATGAAGTTATTCATAATCTATATTCATCTATTGATTCATTAGAAAACCAAATTAGAGATTATGAATATGATAATCAATCATTAAGAGATAATAATCGCTATTTAGATAATAAAGTTGATAATCTTAAAAATGAATTATCAATTTTCAAAACATTTGTTTCATAGTTAGGTTTAGACAAGATATTCCAAAAATTTAAAAATATGTTTATCTATAACAATTATGAAATGGGTATTCATTCATTTAAAGAAATAAGTTTAATGGTTTTACAAAAAATATCTAAAAAAATAGAAAATATTACAAATAGAATTTCATTCTTAGAAAAACAAAACCTACCAACAAACGAAATCATGACTCAACAAAATGATAGTCAAACAATAAAAAATATAATACGTTAGGAGTGATAAATAATATGGATGATTTAAAAATGCTTACAAGAGAAAAAGTTGCTGAATTACTTCATGTTCACGTCAATACAATATCAATGTTGCGTGAAGTAGGTATAATAGATGGTATTAAAATTGGTAAAAATTATATGTTTTCTCAAAAAGTTATTCGTACTTTTCAAGATGACTATATTGGTTTAGATGTCAGTAATAAAAATAAAGCTATCATAAGTAAACAAACTGTTGAAAAACGCAAAAAAGATGACATCAATAAGACAAACTATCGTAATGTTCTTTTGGGAGCAACCACATGATGGCACAAAAAAAAGAAGATAACGATACATGGTCATTTTATGGAAAATTACCAAAAGATGAAAATGGTAAAAGAAGAAATTACAAACGTAGAGGATTTAAAAGCAAAAAGGCTGCTAAACTAGCAGAAATAGAATTCTTAAAACAATATAATCATATTTTACCAACTCGTTTAAAATTAAATGAATTGATTGTGGCGTATCATAAAGATGCTCCCAATCATATTAAATTATCCACTATTAAAGCCTATAAAAGATTTGAAAAATATGTCATATCTCCTAGCTTTGGTAATCGCTATATTGATGATATAACAACAATAGAAATAACACGTTGGATCAATAATATTTTACAAAACGGTTATAATGATCGAATTTATGGTGAATCATCAACTCGTAATATCTTATTACATCTATCTGGCTTATTCACATATGCAGTTGATCATAATTGGTTGCAAAAAAATCCATGTCATAAAGTCAAACCGCCTAAAGACCCAAATAAGGTTATTAATAAGCAATCTTGCGAAGAAAATTTTTGGGAAATAGAGGAATATAATCAATTTATTAATACAGTTGAAGATGAATACAAAAGAGACCTTTACGAATTTATGTTTCTTACAGGGTTACGTATTGGTGAGTTCTGTGCTTTACAATGGAAAGATGTCGATTTAATCAATAATAGATTAACAATATCTAAATCATTAAGTGCAATTACTTCAAAAATTACATCACCTAAAACCACTCGCTCAAATAGAACTATTCAATTACCTAGTAAAATAGTTGAGAAATTAAAGCAAAGATATATCATTGTATCTCAACTAGATGGCTTTAATGAAGATTACTATTTATATAAAGACGAAAACTACATCTCTATTGCGACATTTAGAAGATGGTTTAATGAAGATGTTAAAAAATCTGGTGTTAAAAGAATTACTGTACATGGTTTAAGACATTCTCACTCATCCTATTTATTATCAAACCCAATGATTTCTGAATTATTAATCGCTGATAGATTAGGACATAGTGTTGAAATGTTACGAAGCACTTATGCACATATTTATGAAAAAAGTAGAAAAAATCTTATAGATTTTATTGATGAATTATAGTCATATAATCTATAAAAACACACTGTCATTAATAACAATTATATTTTTTGATAGTGTGTTTTTCACTAATCAATACTAATCATTAATTTATATTTTTGATAAATAATTCATAACCAAAAAAAGATATTGTAAAGTATGCACAATACAATATCCCATAAAGATTAGAAAAGATTTCCAATTCTAATCTATATTTTATTATACTCATTTCCTTAATTTTTATTAAAAAAAAAGAAAAGTTGCACCATTCTTTTTTTTGTTAACAAAACGAATAGACTAAGCATTTCCTTTTGCACTAATATTGTATCTTAAAAACATCAAAAAGTCAATAATGATTTTTAATGAACTATCTTGAAACCAAATCTCGACTCCATTGATAATTTCCCATCATATAAACACTTCTTTATAATCGGTAACAAGGTATATTCTTTTTGTTTAATATGTAATGCTTCTCTTGCTAATGGATTCGGAATAAAATCTGCAAATTGCACACCCAAATTATTATCAGACTTAGGAATAAAATTTATTGTTGTTAAATGCTTTTGAAGAGATTCCTTACTATAAAACAATGTTCCTGTAGCTTTAAGCTGATGAAATAAATTCTGTAGTGTTGTATTACTTCCAGAATCCGTGCTTTCTAAATAGACACTACCACATGCGTTATTTGAAATAAGGAAATGGTTATAATTTTCCATCAATAATTGTAAAGAAATATAATAAATTTGATTCGTTTCCTCATTCCCATATAATTGCTCAAAATCATCAATGTTAATCGAAACAGCTAAAACATGCAATTCTACCTTCTTAAATAGCTCTTCAATCTTTTGAAAAAACAATTTATATTGCTCCCTTGTTCGTCCTGCAAATTCACCTTTAGCTTTTCTAATATCAATTTCATGTAAAATTATTTGTTCATTACCAAAACATTCTTTCTTTATTGATAATAATTCCGGCTTTAGTTTATTCTCATATTCTTCCTTATTAATAGCATATCCTGCTAATGTAAAATTTTTGAAATTTGTATTTGGTTTTGATTCATCTAAAAATAAGTAATATTCATTCATATTATTCCTCCTTTTACTACCACCATTCATCTCTTCTACTTTGCATATCATATTCCTCATCAAAATAATCAATTTCTGCAAATTTATTTGGTGCAATCATATCTACAAATCCACTAAATAAAATATTAAGACTATCATCATCTTTTTTATAGTTATATTCATAATTTTTGTTTAATGTCTCCAATTTTTTTTTTGCAGCTTCTTCAGATACATTAAAATTCTGTATTATAAAATCGACTGTAATATTGTATCCTCTTTCTATAGCGATATTTATTATTTGGTTAGGTATCAAAAGTTGTGCTGCAAAAAAGTTTGCTTCTACTTCCATTTTTGAATATAATTGTTCATCTATATTTTCAAAACTATGTTTCATAACAATATGTCCTATTTCATGAGCTATTGTCCATCTCTGCCTTGTTTTCAATTGATTATCATTATAAAATATTATATATTTATCGCCTCTTTTTATAGTTTCACCATCATTACTTCCTAGTTTAGAAGGATCTATGCCATACTTTTGTTTTGCTTTTGAATACGAACAAAGTGAAATACTATATAATGTTATTCTTTTTAAAAGCTTCTTTAAACTAAAAGGGAACTGTGTTATACCTGCACTTAATAGAAAAATATCGGCTGTATTAGTTGCTAATTTAAAATCAGGTTTATATATCATCTTCATCGTCCTCATCTTCAAAAATATTATCAAACATAGTTCCTAATATTACAGTGGCTTTTTTAACTTCTTCTTGATTTAATTTATTTAATCCCCTATGTAATATTTCTATTTCAGATACAGAAGAAACCTCGTTGCCTAACAAGTAATCAATTGAAACCGAAAATATTGAAGATAACTTTTTTAAAATATCTGAATTAGGAACAACTCCCAAATTCTCCCAATTTGCTACTGTAGCCTTTTTTACATTAAGTTTTCTTCCTAACTCTTCCAATGTATAATCATTATTTCTTCTCAGTTGCCTTAAACGATTTGAAAAATTTTGATTTGCCATAAAACTACCTCCTTCTTATATTATACATTTTAAATATACTTTGTCAACTAAAAGTATATTTAAAATGTACTTTCTTTGTGATTGCTATTTTATTAACATACCTTTATTTAAATCATTGTATGCCATTTGTATGCCACTTTCAAAGCACATGTTTTAGATCAAACATAAAAAGCATAATCTTCTAACAACCATAAAGTTATTAAATATCACTTCATGATTTAAGAATATTATGCTTTTATTTTAACTATTCATCTAAGATAAAAATCAAAATTATATTGATTTTATCACAATGTCAGCAACTTAAGGCAATTGTATAAACAAAGTAAAATGCAAAGAAGATATTTGTATATATATGTCAGATATCTTCTTTTTTTCATACTTTTATGGTATAATTATAGTAGAA
>JAETPY010000080.1 GCA_021770925.1 Erysipelotrichaceae bacterium
ATATTAAAAGAGGATAGTAATTAGCTGTTAAAAGGCAAAATTACTATCTTTTTATATTGAAATTATAGTTGGCGTAATTTGACGGGAATAAGTAAAATAGTGTGATTGTCATAACTGATTAGTCAAAATAATGGAAAAAGCCAGTTAAAATAATTTGATAAATTCTAGTTAATATAAAGTGCTAAATAACACTTTTGTTAATCAATTTATTATTTTTTTAATCATTATAAAAAAGAGACCATATAGATTGATTTCCCATAATCAATCCATATTAGTCTCTAATTATAATATCTGTTTTGATTATTTTAGATATTTTCTTTTCTTGTTTACAGCTAATACCATTGAAGCTAATGCTAAGCCGGCGATTGAATATCCTAAGCTTGCTGTATCTCCTGTCTTGATACTTCTACTTTCTCCTGCTTTTACTACATTATTTGATGTACCTGCTTCTACACTATTATCTGGTGCTGCTGGGCTGCTTACTAATAATCCTGCTAAGGCACTTTCCATTGCTTCTACGGCTGTAGCTACTTCTTCTTCTGTTGCATTTTCATTTGCCAATGTTGCCTGAGCATTTGCTAATGCATCTTCCACTACCTGCCATGATGCCATGCTGTAGTTAGCTCCATTTAAACTTTGAGCTCTATTTATTAAACTGTTCAATAAGTCTTTGCTTGGTTTTAATCTTAAGTCTAAGTATGCTCTTACAACTGTATCATATGCTTCATTTACTTCATCCTGCATTGCATTTTCATCTGCTAATACATTGTTTGCATTTTCTAATACTGGTGCAAATGCATTCCATGTAGCCTCTGTATACATGTTTGCATCTAAACCACTTATACCATTTACAAATGCCTGTAATGCTGCTTTATCACCTTTGATAAATTCTAACATTTGAATTGCATTAGCTAAACGAGCAAATGAATTATCAACTTGTGCTTGACTAGCACTGCTGTTAGCTAAAACTTCCTGTGCTTCTGCTAATGCTGCTTTAAATTCATTAACTACAGCTGGTACAACTTTAGCTAATTCTTCTTCACTTACATTTTGTGCTACTTCTACTGCTATATCCAATGCTGTTTTATTTGTATCAACTACTGGATTATCATCTTTTGTCCAGCATATATCTTTTGCAAATGTATAGATACATTGTCCCCATGTATAAATATCATGTGAACCATGTACTAATCCTCCATCAATGTAGTTTTCTTCTGGCATAGCTAATTTACACCAGTCACGAATTGTTTCATATGCTCCATAATATCCAAATCCATTAGCAAATAATGCTGTATCTGAATCTCCAGCCATTGTAAATACTACTGAATTTAATAAATCTTTTGATGGTTCGATATTTTCATATACTTCTTTTAAATATGCTGCTCCATCTCTATTAAATCTACTTGAATTATATACAAATCCATCTTTGAATGTTGCATTTCCAATATTACATCCTGAGAAAATTCCAAAATATCCAAAACTGTCTGCATGATGGAATGCCATATATGTAGTTGTCATTGCTCCCATTGAGAATCCTGCAAATGCACGGTCATTAGGATTAGTTGACACATTATAATTTGCTTCCATATATGGAATTATATAATTGATTACATTATCTGCAATACGTCCATAATTCCAACCAAATAATGTATTATCCATACCAACAATGATTGCTTCTTGATCTGGATTTTCTGCAATTAAATGATCCATAGCATTTGTTGCTTGTGGTTGTGAGAACCAATATGTTTCATTTCCACCTGCACCATGTGATAAATAGATTACACGATATGGTTCAGCTCTATCAGGATCATAGTTTGCAGGTAAATAAATACCTAAGTCCTGATCATTTGCCAATAAACCTTCATATTCAACATACTCTAAAGTTCCCTTATTTTCACCAGTATATGGTGTAAGATAATCTAAATTAGGTGATTCTGACTGTTTTACAGGATCCCATTTTCCAAAAACAATATTATGAGTAATATCACCAGTTCCAGAATTACTGTTAGCTTCATTTTCACGACAAGGTGATAGATTAGCTGGATCATCAATTGTTACACTTCTACGATTATCAAAATTAATTTGATAATAATAATAATAATGTGCACCGCTAATCATTGGAATATCTAATTCATAATTACCTGTTTTTTCATTTAAAGTCATATCAAATGTCCATTCAGCACCCCATATACCACTTCCAGTATCACGTGTACGTGGGTGAACATTTGCGCAGAAATCACCGTTTTGATATGCATCTAAACCATGATCTGAATTTTCAGACATAGGTGCATCACCAGATAACAATCTAAATGATCCAACAACTTGAACACCACTAATTGCTGCACCTTCTGGCACACTAATTCTAGTATCATTATTTACATCATAAATAAAATGAGCTGTATATCCTGATGGAGATTCTTCATCTTCCACTACTGTAACATAACATCATAACCAGTTGGGAACATACCGTCTTTATATTGGTATGCATTGTAAGCTGTAATTCTCTCACCATTTTGATATTGTGAGACTTGTTCTTGGGAATAAAATTGGAATCCACCAACTAAGTTAACACTTTCTAGATCTTAATCAGTTTTATATGTGAATCTAACCTGATATTGTGCATCAGATTCAGGAAAACTTACATTTCTAGAAATTGTGTATCCTGGTTGTGATTCGTTTTCAACAGCAAATACATAACTTACAGTTGAAAATACCATTGCTAATGAAGCAATGATTGATAATAACTTTTTCATAATTTCTCCTTTCTTTTAAACAACTATTTTTCTCTCTTTTTAAATTTTATCCTTTACTCTTCCTCCTTTACCCAATGTATAGCGCTTACAAACAATGCTTTTCAATATAAAAAGAATCCATTATGTTTCATAAACAAAAATAAGATATTTCTAAAGTTATAATTGCAAATACAACTTCTTTTTTCTTTTTTTTACAAAAATTGTCATTTATAAATTGTTTATTATACAAATATAATTACATATATTTTTTAATGATTATAAAAACTGAATAACACATTTATACAAGAAAACACAATTAAATAATTATATAGTTTTATTTCAAAAATATATAAATCGATCTAAATAAAATACGAAAAAGACTAGTCAACGACTAGTCTTTGCATTAAGTTTCAATTAATTATTTTGTTAATTCAGCAAAATATTTGATTGTTCTAACCATGTTAGAAGTGTATGAATTTTCATTATCATACCATGCAACTGTTTGAACTTCAGTAGTTCCGTTATCTAATGGTTTAACCATAGTTTGAGTTGCATCAAATAATGATCCATATGTAATTCCAATAATATCAGAAGATACTAATGGTTCTTCAGTATATCCAAATGATGGAGTTGTTGCTGCTTTCATAGCTGCGTTTACTTCATCAACTGTAACTTCACCTTCAACAACTGAAGTTAAGATTGTAGTTGATCCAGTAGGAACAGGTACACGTTGAGCTGAACCAATTAATTTTCCATTTAATTCTGGAATTACTAATCCGATAGCTTTAGCTGCACCAGTTGAATTAGGTACAATATTTACAGCAGCTGCACGAGCTCTTCTTAAATCACCTTTTCTATGAGGTCCATCTAATACCATTTGGTCACCAGTATAAGCATGTACTGTTAACATGATACCAGATTTGATTGCTGCTAATTTATTTAAAGCATTAGCCATAGGTGCTAAACAGTTAGTTGTACAAGAAGCTGCAGAGATAATAGTATCATCAGCAGTTAAAATACCTTCGTTTACACCAAATACAACTGTTGGTAAGTCATTTCCTGCTGGTGCAGAGATAACAACTTTTTTAGCTCCTGCATCAATATGAGCTTGAGATTTAGCTTTAGAAGTATAGAAACCTGTACATTCTAATACTACATCTACTCCTAATTCACCCCAAGGTAATTTTGAAGCATCTGCTTCTGCATAAATTTTAATTTCTTTACCATCTACAGTAATAGAACCATCACCAGCTGAAACTGTATCAGCTAATGCATATTTACCTTGTGCTGAATCATATTTTAATAAATGTGCTAACATTTTTGGATCAGTTAAATCATTGATTGCTACAACTTCATATCCTTCAGCACCAAACATTTGTCTGAATGCAAGACGTCCAATACGTCCAAATCCATTAATTGCTACTTTTACTGCCATTCTTTATATTCCTCCTTGAATGTTCTTTATGAACATATTATATTCCAGAAATTCAAGAAAAGCAACTAATGAAATGGGTTTCATTAAAAAAAATATTTAAAAATTAAATTTTTCACATAAAATTAAAACTAAACTTTATTTTATCTACAAACATATTATTTTTAATACAATTTTTGCAAACTCATTTCAATTAAATAAAAGAGAAAGTGAATAATTATTATTTAAAACACTATACTTAATTGTGGAGGTAAGATAATGCATTTAGTCCCAACTGTAATCGAAAAAACAAATCAACGTGAATACGCTTATGATATTTATTCACGGCTTTTAGAAGATCGAATTATTTTATTGACAGGTACCATTGATGATAAAATGGCAAGCAGTATTGTCGGTCAGCTGCTATATTTAGAATCTATTGATAGTAATGCTGACATTTTCATGTATATAAATTCACCTGGGGGCAGTATCAATGCTGGAATGGCTATTTATGATACAATGAATTTTATTAAATGTGATGTTTCTACTATTGTGATTGGAATGGCTGCAAGTATGGCTGCATTTTTACTTAGTGCTGGAACTAAGGGAAAACGCTGTAGTCTACCCAATAGTGAAATTATGATCCATCAGCCATTAGGGGCTTTTGAGGGTCAGGCAAGTGATATAGAAATCAGTGCTAAGCGTATTTTAAAACAAAAAGAAAAATTAAATAAACTTTTAAGCCAAAATACAAATCAGCCACTAGATAAAATAATCGCTGATACAGATCGTGATTATTTTCTAGAACCAAACGAAGCATTAAAATACGGCTTGATCGATGAAATAATATAAAAGGCATCAAATATAATCGATGTCTTTTATATTATCTTAGTATTTTTATATTGATAAGCTATCAAACAAGATAACCAGAAAATTCCACCTGGTAACCAAAAAACCACAAAATGATACCACCTTAACTTAATTCCCTTAAATCTATTTAACATATTATCTTTCCCTTCCATAAGCTGTCTAAAAAATTTGTCAATGAATTCTATGAATTATTTAATTTTTTATACATAAAAACAACTGTATCTTTTATCGAAAACCCATTTTTTTGATAAAAATCTACACTATAAAAATTCTTTCCTGTCAATAACGTAAAATTATCAACTTCATCTAATTCTTCTTCTAGCAAAGCCATCATTTTATGTCCAATGCCCATTCTTTGATATTCTGGATCTATATAAAAATCTTCGATCATTAACTCTGTATCTTTAACATAGGTAACTATTTTTCCACACATAACCCCTACTATTTTATTATCTATCAAATAAACATAACATCTTGTATATTTCCCATCATCTAACTGTTTCACTCTTTGAAGAGCCCGTTGATAGTCCCACTCTTCATTCCATGGAGAATTTTTAAATGCTTTAATTAATAATTCAGCTATTGCTTCATAATCATTTGTTGTTACTTTTCTAATCATTTTATCATCCTCACTTATAAAAAAGCAAAACCAAAGTCTTGCTTAATTATAATCATCTTCAATTGTTGAATCTACATCTTCTTCTGGTTCCTCAAGAACTTCTTCTTCATCATCTGCATAAATATCATTCATGTCGATATGAACATCGCTAAATTTATGACGGCTTCTTAAATCCCAGTTATTCTCACCAACAGTGATAAAACGCCCATCTAAAGTGATATTAGTATAAAATAATGACTCTTTTTCATCTTTTTGTATCTCATCAAATTTTTTCATTTGACAAACTTCTTCCCATAATTTATAGAAATTAACTGCAGATTTCTTTTTAGACATTAGTTCATATGCTACATCAACCATAGACATATTATAATATTTATTCATACTATCCATTTTAACAATCCTCCTACATTTTTTCTGGGGCACTTACCCCAATTAAGTTCAAAGCATTAGACATTGTAATTCTTGCTGCCTCTACCAGTGCTAACCTCTGTCCACTTAATTCAAGATTATTTTCATCAATGACATAACATTCATTATAAAAACTATGGAATAATTGTGCTAATCTTTGAATGTAATTAGCAATTTTATGTGGTGCCCGATTAACAGCACTATCAATAATTACATTTTTAAACTCATTAATATGTTTAACCAGCTCAATTTCTTTATTATTAACAAGTAAATCAAATTTATCACTATAAACAACACCAGTTTTAGCTGCCTGTGCTTTAATTGAACACATTCTAGCATGAGCATATTGAGCATAATATACAGGGTTTTCGTTTGATTTAGATTTAGCTAATGCAATATCAAAATCAAATGGTGTATTAGCAGCTTTAGAAACAAAGAAATATCGTGTTGCATCAACCCCGATTTCCTCAATCAGGTCCTTGATTGTTACAGCATTACCAGTTCTTTTAGACATTTTCACTGGTTCTCCATTATTCATCATTCTAACCATTTGAATTATATCAATATTTAACTGATCAGCATTATAGCCAAGTGCCTGTATCGCTGCTTTCATTCGATTAATATAACCATGATGATCAGCTCCTAATAAATCAACTAAATACTCATATCCACGATCTAATTTATTTAAATGATAAGCTATATCTGGAGTTAAATAAGTATATGAACCATCTCTTTTAATTAAAACACGATCTTTATCATCACCAAATTTAGTAGATTTAAACCATAGTGCCCCATCTTCTTCATAAGTATATCCCGCCTGTTTTAATTTTTCTATTGTTGGAACAACCTTATTTTTTTCATATAAAGAGGTTTCTGAAAACCATACATCAAAAGAAACTCTAAATTCATTTAAAATATCTTTAATTTTTTGTAATTCATATTCAGTCCCTTTAGCTCTAAAAAAAGCAATTGCTTCATCTTCTGGTAAATTTAAATATTTATCACCATCAGCTTCTTTCATTTTATATGCAATATCAATTATATCCTTACCATGATATCCATCTTCAGGCATCGCTGCTTCTTGATTAAAAGCCTGCTTATAACGTGCATATAAAGACAAAGCCAGATTATAAATCTGATTTCCAGCATCATTTATATAATATTCTCTTGTTACATCATACCCAGCAGCACTCATGATTCGACAAATACTGTCACCTACTGCTGCCCCCTTGGCATGACCTAAATGTAAATCACCAGTTGGATTTGCAGAAACAAATTCAACATTATATTTAATTCCTTTACCATAGTCTGTTCTACCATAGTTTTCTTTTTCTTCTAATACTTCTTTAATAACTGATGTCATTGCATCTTTGGCCAAAAATAAATTGATAAATCCTGGCCCTGCAATTTCTATTTTTTCAATATTGGCTGCTTCTCTATTTAATGACTCTACTATTGCGTTAGCAATTTCACGAGGATTTCTTTTTAATAATTTTGTTAACTGCATCGCTAAATTTGTTGAATAATCGCCATGTGTCTTATCTCTGGGTATCTCAATAATAATTTTTTCCTGATCGTATTCTTCAACAAATCCACATGCTATTATCGCATCTTTTAACGCCTTTTTTAAAGTCGCTTCTATCTTATTAATTGCCATTATTGTCCTCCTTACGTTTTTACTACATATCTTAATTAAATTACCATTAAACCCGCATGAAGTCAATGTTTTTAAAACATTTTATCTAAATACTTCATTCTCTAAATTTCTATAATTCGAGCATCTTATTATAAAAAACACATATGTTATAATAAAGGAGCAAACAATCTGAGGATTGCTTCTAACCAGCCTCTAAACCTTCCTCGTTTAACATCTTCACTTGTTATCTCTTTACTTAAAGCGATTGTTTTTAAAAAATCCTGTTTTATATCATCAATAGCTGATGCATTATAAATATAAACTCCGCATTCAAAATGTAAATACAAACTGCGATAATCCATATTTATTGTTCCAACAGTTGCCACTTTATCATCACAAACAAAATTTTTTGCATGAATAAATCCTGGTGTGTATTCATAAATTTTTACCCCACCATTTACTAATGGTTCATAATAAGAACGAGTTACTTTAAAAACTAATTTCTTATCAGGAACTCCAGGCGTCACAATTCTAACATCAACCCCTCGCTGCACAGCCAAACAAAGAGCGTTTTTTAACTCATCATTAATTATTAAATATGGTGTATCAATATATACATAATTCTGTGCCTGATTTATCATATTCAAATAAACATTTTTCCCTACTGGTTTATTATCAAGCGGAGAGTCTCCATAAGGCAAAACAAAACCATCAGGTTTTAATGATGGTATAGAATAATGACGCGGGTGGTATTTATCGTAATCTTCATAAGTGTTTAAAGAAGCATTCCAGGTAGTTAAAAACATTAATGTTAAATTCCATACAGCTTCTCCGCGAATCATTACCCCAGTATCTTTCCAATGACCATATTTAACACGGGCATTAATATATTCATCAGCTAAATTAAATCCTCCACTAAAACCAACATTTCCGTCAATGACGGTAATCTTTCGATGATCACGAGTATTCATCACCGCTGAGATAAATGGTACAAAATGATTAAATGCGATACATTTGATTCCATAACTTTCTAAATGCTGATAATATTTAAACGGCAGCATTGTTAACGAACCAACATCATCATACATAAAGCGTACTTCCACGCCTTCTTTAACCTTTTGTTTCAAAATATTTAAAACAGCATTAAACATTTTTCCTTCTTCAACAATAAAATACTCCATAAAAATAAACTTTTTTGCTTTAGCTAATTCTTTTAATAAATCCGGATAAGCGTCATCACCTAAAGAATAATATTTAATTTCACTATTATTATAAATAGGAAATTTTTCATTTACTAAATAATTAACTTGACCTCTAATAACAGGATCATCTATTTCATCTTTTACATTATTAGAATAAATATACGGCCTAATAGCTTCATCCTGATTATTAAAAGCACTCTGCAACCCTTTAGCTGGTTTCTTATTACCAAAAACAACATATAGCAGGCCCCCAAAAACAGGAAAAGACAAAATTGGAATTAACCAAATAATCTTATAGCTGGGATCGTCATTATCATTATTGATAATATACAAAGTCACAAACACGCTTAAAACAGTAAACAACCAGCGCAGTGTTCTTGAATCTATAAAAAGGAAATGTATAAATGAAGCAATCCATATCATTTGAACTGCAATTAAAATAATTGATACAACTATTCGATTAGATAAAAATTTTAATAATTTCATTTTAATTCTCCAATACAGTATAAGAAATCATCATATAGACATGACTAATTAAATTCGAACCATCATATAATTCATATTTTATCTTAATATTATTACCAGCTTCATAATGAATAAGCCTTGTCTTTAATGGAATCGTTCCATAATCTGTCTGATAATCGTTTAAAACATCTTTATTTAAAACAAGATATAAAACACTAGTTCCATTGTGCAAGACTACTTCATCTGCTTTAATTTCAACTTTAATCGGTTTGTCTTTTACAAAACTAATTACCTTACAATCATCAAATTCTTCTAAATATCCATTCTTATCAATCTTAACAACCTCTTGATGATCTTCATATTTAAAAATATTACGATATTTAATTCTAATTAACTTTTTCATTATATCACCGTGCATATTATAACACAAATTCGTCAAGAATACTTTTGGTGAGATAATGAAAAAATTAATAAAAATACTAATAACTATTTTAGCGAGTTTATCTGGTATCCTTTTATCATTATATATTATTGCTTATTCTATGGGGGAACCCGATTTAAATAAAAATCGATATTTAAAATTATATGATGACAATCAAAAAATTTACTATCAATCAATCAATGATTATACTGGTCATTATGTTTCCTTAGATAAGGTCAGTGACTACTTTAAAGATAGTATCATTGCTATTGAAGATCAGCGTTTTTATAAACATCGGGGATTTGATCCAATCGGTATTATGCGAGCTGTCAAAGTCAATCTTACAAATCAAAAAAAATCCCAAGGTGCTAGTACGATCACACAGCAATATGCTCGTTTGTTATATTTAACCAACGAAAAGTCGTGGTCTAGAAAACTAAAAGAGGCATTTTTAACGATGCAGTTAGAAACTCATTTAAGTAAAGATGAAATATTAGAAGGCTATATAAATAATGTTTATTTTGGTCATGGCATTTATGGTATTGAAAATGCTGCTCAATATTTTTATGGCAAAAGTGCTAAAGATCTTGACTTGAATGAAAGCAGTATGTTAGCTGGAGTTGTTAATGGTCCTACTTATTTTTCTCCTCTTAATGATCAAAAAGCAGCTCGTAAAAGACAATCAGTTGTCTTAGATGCCTTAATTGATTGTGATAAAATAACTAGTCAACAAAAAGAAAGTGTATTAAAAAGCGAGCTTAATTTAGCATCCGAACATAAAGTAGATGAAAACCTGGCTAATAATTTTTACAAAGATACCGTTATTGATGAGTTGGATGAGCTGGGATATTACAATAATACATATTTAAATCAAGGTTTAAATGTATATACTACATTTAATCAAGATTATCAAAATGTAATTGAAAAAAGCGCTAAAAATTATACTAAAGATAGTGAAGTTGAAACATCTAGTATTGTTGTGGAACCTTATACAAGTAAAATTTTAGCTTTGATTGGCGGCAAAGATTATTCGGTATCACAGTTTAATCGAGCCACAAAATCTAGTCGTCAAATCGGCAGCACTGTAAAACCCTTATTATACTATCTTGCGTTAGAAAATGGTTTTACACCATCAACCACATTTCTTGATGAACCTACTACCTTTAAACTTGAAGATAACAGTACTTATAGTCCTAGTAATTATAATGATAAATATGCTTATAAAGAAATTACCTTAGCTCAAGCTATTGCTGTATCTGATAATATTTTTGCAGTTAAGACCCATTTGTTTTTAGGTACAGAAAACCTTGCTTCATTAATTAAAAAGTTTGATATTAAAAATGTTAAGTCTAATGCATCACTTGCTTTAGGTACAGTCAATACTAATATTTATAACCTGGCTAATATGTATAATACTATAGCTAGCGAAGGAACATATAATCATCTTTACACAATTGAAAAAATCACTAATGATAATGGCGAGATTTTATATCAGCACAAAAAAAGTAATAAACAAATGTTAAATAAAGACAGCTGTTTGATATTATCACAGCTTTTAACAGCCAGCTTTGATAGTACATATAGCACTTATTTACAAGCAACTATGGCAGCCTATCAATTAGATAATATCAATGCTTGTAAAACTGGAAGCACTGACTTCGATAATCTTGCCGTTGCATACAATCCTAATATTCTTGCTGCCAGTTGGGTTGGTTATGATGATAATCGTAAAATGGAAACCACAAATGATAAAACTGTTGCTAAAAAAACAGTTGTTGATGTTTTAAATTATACTAATGAAAATAAAGAAGTTACCTGGTATCAGCCTTCAAAAAATCTTCAAGCTATTGCTATTAATCCTTTAACTGGTGATTTTGATGAAAACGGCATTGTTTACTGGTTTAAAAAAACTTAATCCTGAATCTTATGATTCAGGATAAAATATTTTATGATCTATCTTATTCTTTTTTGAATTAGTTATCGCTCCAACAATTTCTGACACCTCAGGTAAAGATCTCAATTCATGATCAACTATTATTTCAATCGCCTCAGTTTCATCATTACTATAATATAAGTATGGGATTTGGCTTTGGTCATCGCTAACAACATAATAGCGTGGATCATAGCCTTTTTTTGCATATAAATCCATTATTTTTAACTTTTCATCTTTATTATTTAAATCATGGTACAAAAATAATTTACGATTTAAAAAACGATCACATAAATCTGCTAAAATTTTATCATTTCCTTCACTAAGCAGCCTAAAATAATATAACACAATATTCTCATCTAATTTTGTATAAGACAATATATCCACCTTTTCTTCTAAAAAAGGTTTTAAATAACGAATATCTCCAAAATTATATCCCTTAAGATAAAGATCTTTCATTCTTCTAAAAATACTGATCAACAATTGCTCATAACTTCTTGAAGTTGGATGATAATAAACCTGCCAATACATATGATATCTAGCCAAAATATAATTTTCAATTGCCTGAACCCCTGAAGCTTTATAAACAATCTTATTATTAAATACTTTCATAACTCTTAAAATACGATATAAATCAAAATGTCCATAAGTAGTTCCCGTAAAATATGAATCCCTAAGCAAATAATCCATTCTATCTGCATCTAACTGACTAGATATCATCTGAATCAAAATTTTATTTGGATGTGTTTTTGCTATTACACTACTTACCTTTTTAGAAAACCCTGGTTCAAAGCTTTCTAAAATACGATACACCTCACTATCACCATTAATAATCCTAATTGTATATTCTTCATGATTAAGTCCAAAAGCATCTTCAAAACAATGCGAAAACGGTCCATGACCAAGATCATGTAACAAAGCAGCACACATAACTGTCAATTTGTCATAATCATTTATATACTCACCTATTTCACTGTTAAAAATCATTTTACGAACAATAAAATAAGCTCCTAAAGAATGACAAAACCTGGAATGCTCAGCGCTATGATATACTTGATAGGTACCACCCAGCTGTTTTATTCTTCTCAATCTCTGCATTTCTTTAGAATTAATTAATTCTAATAAAACCGGCTGGTCTACATGAATATAATTATGTATTGCATCTCTAAACACTTTACTATCGCTTAATTTTGTATAACTTAATTTGTAAGCACTAGGATTCATATTTACACCTCCTATAAACTTTATTTTATTTATTATAATATAGATAGCTGGTTTATGCTATAAGATTCATTATTAAATACAACACGATCAATTATATTTGTAATAGGATAACGATAAAAAGTATGGCTGTTATTTAGCACTTTATATTAACTAGAATTTATCAAATTATTTTAACTATTTTTCTATGTTTATTATTTTTATTTGACTAAATAGCTGTTATTTTAATTAAAATAATTCACCGAATAACAATACCAGCAGACCAATAATGGCTGAAAGCAGGATAGTAAACTATAATGATGACAAGAAAACGATTCACTGGTTCTATCACCGTCATGAAGATAATAAGCGTATAGATGTCACAGAA
>JAETPY010000081.1 GCA_021770925.1 Erysipelotrichaceae bacterium
AAATACTTCTTCACCAGTAGCTTCTGGAGATACAAGCACAGTTACACCAGGAGGTAGAACAGGAAGTATAAAAACTGGAGATACAACAAGTATGATTGGTGCTTTAGGTTTAATGGCATCATTAAGCACGATCGCTTATCTTAAGAAAAAGAAAGAAAACTAATGATTATTACTAGTTGTTAGTATGAAAACCGCCAGGATATGGCGGTTTTTTTGAGCATAAGATTGGTGAGTGAGGACATTACTTGTTGAATAGGTGAAATAAGGTTTGATACGCCTGGGTCAAAAGCCACAAAATTAAAGCTGTGGAAGTTACTGTAATGGAAAGATAAAGAACTTTTATTCTATAGATAAAATGGAAACTTTAGGAACTAGTAATTGATAAATATAAGAAAAGTTATTAGTATACTTCTTATAACATTATGCTTTCTAGAATATTGATCAACAATAGACTGAAAATTTGTGAATATAAATATATAAGTATGCATGATTAATTAGTACTCTATAAATTTATAAAATACGATGAAAAAAGATTTTAATTTTTAGCAAGTATTCAGTTTTTAATTATAAACTTATTTTATATTTAATGTTTAAAAAAAGTAGTAAGGTCATAATAATAGTGATTGTACATATATTGTTATTAAGATAATTAAAGTTTTATAAAATGTATTTATAACTTGATTTATGAAGGAGGACTTAAATGTCAGGACGTAAATTAATTTCTTTTTTAATAAAGATTAAAAATCAGGATTATATCCTGATTACATTATTAAAGAAGAAAAAGCAATATTTGATTAGAACAGAATATGAATGTACTGGTGACAAAATTAAAGAAACTAATTATGAAATTGATCGGGACTTAGTTTCTCGTATTTTTTATGATTTAGAGGCTGCAAAATTTGATGATATCAAAAACATAAATAATAGCGAAGAAGTAGCTAATATGAAAGTGTATTATAGTGATCAAGAATATTTAGAATATAGTATTTCTAAAAAATTATTAGAAAAAAGAAATACTTTAAATGATGTTGTTAAATGTTTGATAGCGTATGTAGATGATAGTATAAATAAAAGTGTATTTGTATAAAGGCAGATTTAATTTTTATATGAGTCTATGAAAATACGTAAAATAAGAGTATGGTAGTACTTTGGTTATAAATTCTAATTTGCAAGCTATAATCTAAAAAAATACGTGATTTTAATTTATAAGTTTAAAAAATTAGTAGTATTTGTATTATATTTTATTCTCTAATATCAAATTTATAAGCCTTTGTATATTTAGATTTTTAATATATTAAAGCTCAATCAATTAAAAAATACTTATAAAAAGCCTTCTACGGGTTATATATAACTCGAGAAGGTTTTTTTTATAGCATTATTACTAATTTTATAATAAAAATTATTTAATAAAATATAGGAAATTTGTCATAAATAATATACAATAGGGATGTAAAAATTAGGAGGAATAAAAAATGAGTGGATTTTTTGGTGTAGCATCAAAAGAGAGCTGTGTATTAGATTTGTTTTTTGGAGTCGATTATCATTCTCATTTAGGTACTAGGCGTGCTGGAATGACAGTACATGGAGAAAATGGATTTAAAAGAGCAATTCATAATATTCAAAACTCACCATTTAGAACTAAGTTTGAAAAAGATATTGAAGAATTTGAGGGAAATTTAGGAATTGGATGTATTTCAGATAACGAAGCCCAGCCTTTACTGGTTAAGTCACACGTAGGGTCGTTTGCGATTACAACAGTGGGACGAATCAATAATTTAGATCAATTGAAAGAAGAATGCTTTGCTAATGGATCAACACACTTTTTAGAGATGAGTTCAGGGGAAATAAATCCAACTGAATTAGTGGCTGCTTTGATTAGTCGTAAAGATAACCTTGTCGAAGGTATTAAATATGCTCAAGAGGTAATTAAAGGATCAATGAGCATACTGATTTTAACAGCAGATGGAATTTATGCAGCAAGAGATAAGTTAGGGCGAACACCAGTAATTATTGGTGAAAAATCAACAGGATATTGTGCCACATTTGAAAGTAGTGCCTTTTTAAATTTAGGATATCACCATTATCGTGATTTAGGACCTGGGGAAATAGTTTATATGACACCAAACAAAATTGAAGTTAAACAAAGCCCTGGTGACAAAATGAAAATATGTTCATTCTTGTGGGTATATTATGGTTATCCTACTTCTACGTATGAAGGTGTAAATGTTGAGTGCATGCGTAATCGTTGTGGTAATTTATTAGCTAATCGTGATGATATTCATCCTGATAGCGTAGCTGGGGTACCGGATTCAGGAATTGCTCATGCTGTTGGATATTCAAATGCATCTGGGATTCCTTATGCCAGACCATTTATAAAATATACACCAACTTGGCCTCGTTCATTTATGCCAACGAGTCAAAAACAGCGTAATATGATTGCAAAAATGAAATTGATTCCTGTAAAGGAATTAATAAAAGATAAAAAACTACTTTTAATTGATGATTCAATTGTTCGTGGAACTCAGTTAGGGGAAACAACAGAATTTTTATATGAAAGTGGAGCTAAGGAAGTACATGTGCGTCCTGCTTGTCCACCAATCATGTTTGGGTGTAAATATTTGAATTTTTCGCGTTCCAGCTCTGAATTAGACTTGATTACACGTCGTGTAATTAAAAAATTAGAGGGTGATAATGTCAGTTATGAAGTGTTGCAGGAATATGCTGATCCTGATAGTGAAAAATATAAAAATATGTGTGAAGAAATTAGAAAACACTCTAAGTTTACTTCACTTAGATATCATCGTTTAGATGATATGATTGAAGCAATTGGTTTGGATAAATGTAAATTGTGTACATATTGTTGGGATGGTAAAGAAGATTAGGACTGTTTTTGCAGTCCTTTTAAAGTGTTTGATGTAAATAATATTATTAATAGTTTATTGAAAAATCAATGAGTAATATTTAATAGTATTTTTATATAGAAATTGTTTGATATTAAAATTTGGATTATTTTAGATAAAATAAAGATAAGTATTGACTTAAATCTTTATCCGTTTTATCATTTACGTGATAGTAAATTCGTTTAACTAGGAAGAGTAATTAACTAGGTTTTTATTGAAGAGACTTGATGGCTGGTGGAAATCAAGATAAAAAAGTTAATGAATGGGCCTGGCTAGAAGCAAAACGAACCCTTTGGTAGTAGTGGCGTCGTGATTTTCGCGTTAAGAAAAACAGACATGATGGTGTCTTACAAGGTGGCAAAACGGTTTTTATCCTTGAGGATAAAAGCCTTTTTTATTTAGAAAGGGAGTATGAAAATGAAAAATATTATTTTAACAGGAGACCGTCCTACAGGTAGATTACATTTAGGACATTATGTTGGTTCACTTAGAAGAAGAGTAGAATTACAAAACTCAGGTGAGTTTGATGAAATTTATATTATGATAGCCGATTCTCAAGCTCTTACAGATAATGCTGATAACCCTGAGAAGGTACGCCGTAATATTTTAGAAGTGGCTTTGGATTATATGTCAGTTGGTCTAGATCCTGAAAAATCAACGATGTTTATTCAATCACAAGTTCCAGCTTTATTTGAGTTTACAGCTTATTATATGAATTTAGTTACTGTATCAAGATTACAGCGAAATCCAACAATTAAAGAAGAAATAAAGCAGCGTGGTTTTGAAACAAGTATACCTGTAGGCTTCTTAAATTATCCAGTATCTCAAGCTTCTGATATTACTGCATTTGATGCAACTTGTGTACCAGTTGGTGAAGATCAAATGCCATTGATTGAACAGACAAGAGAAATAGTTCATAGTTTTAATCGTATCTATGGTGATGTTTTAGTTGAGCCTAAAATTATGCTGGCAGAAAATGAAGTATGTCAAAGATTACCAGGGACTGATGGAAAAGCAAAGATGTCTAAATCAATTGGTAATTGTATTTATTTATCAGATACAAGTGAAGAGGTACGTAAAAAGGTTATGAGTATGTATACAGACCCAAATCATTTGAAGGTATCTGATCCAGGAACAGTTGAAGGGAATACAGTATTTACTTATTTAGATTGTTTTTGTAAAGATGAATATTTTGAAAAATATTTACCAGAGTATAATAATCTTGATGAATTGAAAGATCATTATCGTCGAGGTGGTTTAGGTGATGTTAAGATTAAAAAGTTTTTGTTTAATGTTTTAGAGGAAACTTTAAATCCAATTAGACAGCGAAGAATGGAATTACAGAAAGATATAACATATGTGATGAAAGTATTAGAAGAAGGTTGTGCTAAAGCAAATTTAAAAGCTAATGCTACTTTGAAAAGAGCAAAGGATGCTATGAAAATCAATTATTTTGATTGCCAGGATAGTATTACTAATTATTTTAAATAATTTATAAATATTTAAATTCTTTAAGTGGATAAAAAAGATTGAGTTGGAAAAGAATTGAAATGGATTCTAATCGTAGGTAAATAAGGAAGTTTTAAATTTATTAATAAATTAACTCTTACTTTTTTATCTTTTCTAGTTACTTATATATAATACAGATGTATATTATTGGAGGATAAATGTATGAAGTATATAAATATAGAGGAAGCTGGGATAAAATATAATCTTGCTTTTAGGTTGATTTATGAATAATTTGAAAAAGGTGTCATTAAGGAGGCTGTAAAAATTGGTGAGGATTGGATGATTCCAAAAGATTTTAAAAATGGTTGCTTTGATTTTTTACCAATTGATCCTTCTCCAATTGCGCGGTTTTTTTATGTTAAACATCTTCTTTTAGAAAGCGAAGCGGCATTACTTGATTGTTAAACGGCACTTTCTGCACGCCGATCGACCGCAAATTAAATTATTCTAATCCCTTCATTGTTTCATAAACCAAATTTAATAATTTTTCTTGGTATAAATTGATTTGCAGTTGCTGCAACAAAAAAAGCAAGATGGCTATGGAAAACCAGGCCTATTTTTATAAAAAGCAGTAATAAAAGTAAAATATATAAAAAACAAGGACTAAATAACGAATCAAAAACAAAAAAAGATGGTATAAGAACTTTAAAATTAGTTTTTATACCTTTTTTGTCAATAAACTGAGCGATCTTTAATACTGTATTGAAGATTGCTTTTAAAAAATATTTAAAAGTATAATTTTTTGAAAGATAGGTTGAAGTTAAGCATATGATTTTGCTATTAAAAATAATATAATATAAATATAATAAAAAGGAGGAAAAGGGAAAATGGATAAATATTTTAAAAAGATTTGTACAGGATGCCTGTCTTTAGCAATAGCTTTATCGAATACTGTTATTTCTACAACCGCAGCTCTATCAGAAAATCCTAATTTTGCTTTAAATGCGAAAGCAGATGGTACAAATACAGAAGGATATGGGAATACATATGATAAAGCTGTAGATGGTGATTATAGTACACGCTTAGCATCATCACGGAATACGAAGCCAACATTAATTCTAGATCTTGGTGAAGAAAAAGCAATAAGTTTTATGCGCTTATTTTTGGAACAAAGAGATACGGGCTTTGTAAATAATGTTAAACGTTACAAAGTTGTTTTTGCTGCAGATGAAGATTTTATTATTGGTAAAGCAAGTATTGAAAGAATTCTTGATACTAATACTTGTAGGGATGATGTATTATTATCAAAAACGATTGTTGCACGATATGTAAAATTAGAGGTATTAGAAACATATGGTGATTCTTCATGGGACAATGCAGGAATTTGTGAATTTGAATTATATGAAAAACCGTTTAATTTATCGCTTGGTGCTATGGCAACAGGTCAAAATACAGAAGGATATGGAAATACATATGAAAAAGCAATAGATGGAAATTATACTACTAAATTAGCATCTAGCAGGAATACAAAGCCTATATTAGATATTGATCTAGGGGAAGAAAAAGATATTAAGTATATCAGGATGTTTGCAGAGGATCGAAGAGATGCTCCAAAAAATAATATTCAGGAATATAAGGTTACTGTTTCAAAAGATGAAATTTTTGATGAAAATGATCCATCAATTACTGAAACTATGGATAATGAAACTATTTTAAGTACTCATTTATTTGATGAAAGTGTTAGTGGTCGTTATGTTAGAGTTGAAGTGACAAAAACTCATAAAAGTAATGTTTGGGATAATGGAGGAATTGCTGAATTTGAGTTATATGATCATCCATTTAGTGAAGTAACACCAGAAACAGGAATTACTATTGATGATGTGCGTCCAAGCTATGATATGGAAACAAATAAAATAGTGGTACCAGAAGTACCAGGTTATACAATAGAGAATAATGGTGCAGATTTTGAGCAGATAGTTGATGAGAATTTTAATGTTTATCAACCGCTTTTAGACAAAGAAGTAAAGATTTCTTTAAAGATTAAAAATAATATTACTGGGGAGGAAAAAATAACTAATGATTATGCGGTTATAATTCCTGGTATTTATGAATCAAATGTAGGAAATGAAAAGCCGGTTGTTTCTCCTGAATTAGCAGAGTGGTATAGTGATAGTAATGAAAATTTTGTTGCTGCTCAAAGTAGCAAAATTGTAATTGATCCTGCTTATAAATCAGAATTGGAGTATATGGCAAAAGAATTCCAAAATGATTATAAAGATATTACAAATCGTGAAATTGATATAATTTATAGTGATAGTGCTAACCCTGGTGATTTTTACTTTACCTTAAATAGTGAAGACAGCTTTATGGGTGATGAAGGATATTTTATTAATATAAGTGATCAGGTAAATGTTTTTGCGACTAATAAATTAGGAGCTTATTGGTCAACAAGAACTATTTTACAAATATTGACGCAAAGTAATGATAAAAATATTTTACCATATGGGCAAGTAAGAGATTATCCGAAATATAAGGTTAGGGGATTTGTGCTTGATGTAGCTCGTAAACCTTTTTCAATGGATATATTAAAAGATATTGCTAAAAATATGGCTTGGCATAAAATGAATGATTTTCAAGTTCATTTAAGTGATAACTATATTTGGTTAGAGGATTATGGCGTTCATGATACTGAAAATGAAGGATTTAAAGCATATGATGCGTTTAGATTGGAATCTAATGTTAAAAATGCTGAGGGAGAATCAGCAACTGCAAAAGATTATGCTTATTCAAAAGCAGAGTTTAAACAATTTATTAAAGATTCAAGAAAGTTTGGGGTAAATATTGTACCTGAAATAGATATTCCAGCTCATGCGAATTCATTTACTAAAGTATTTCCAGAAATAATGGTTAAAGATCAGACTTCTCCAACAGCTTCAAGAAGACCGTTAATAGATCATATTGATATTAGCAAACCTGAAGCTATAGCAAAAGTTAAAGAGATATTTGATGAGTATACAAATGGTGAAAATGCAACTTTTGATAGCCAGACAACAGTGCATATTGGGGCGGATGAGTTTTTAGCAGATTATACAGCATATCGTAATTTTATTAATGACTTTGTACCACATGTAAAACAAACTAACTCAGTTAGAATGTGGGGTGGATTGACTTGGATCAAAGATAATCCTGAAACACAGATAAATAAGGATGCAATTGAAAATGTAGAATTAAATTTATGGTCACGTGATTGGGCTGATGGAATTGAAATGTATGATATGGGTTATAAAGTAATTAATACAATAGACACATACATGTACATGGTTCCTAATGGTAGCGGAGGTCAAGGGTCATATAATGATTATTTAAATACTAATAATTTATTTAATAATTTTGAACCTAATATTGTTAGTACTAAATCAGGATGGAAGAATATTCCTTCTGGTGATGATCAAACCTTAGGAGCAGTTTTTGCAATTTGGAATGATAATATAGATAAAAGTGCTAGTGGTTTAAGTGAAGCGGATATGTATAAACGTTTTCAAGATGCATTACCGGTAATTGCAGAAAAAACATGGGCAAATGGTAAAGAAAAAGGTAACTTAGCTAATGTTCAAGCTGCTAGTAATCGGGTAGGTTTAGCACCTAACAGTAATCCATTATTTGAAGAAACAAATGTAGATAGAGTTTATGCAAATTATACATTTGAAGAAAATGATGAATTAAATGATACTTCTGCTAATGATCGTGATTTATCTGATGCAACAAATGTTACATACACAAAAGGAAAAATGTCTAATGCAGTTAAATTAGAGGGAGGTATCAGTTATGTTGAAACCCCATTTAACAAATTAGGTGATGGAAATGAATTATCGTTTGATTTAAAATTAGAAGAAGTTCAACCTGGACAAATTTTATTTGAAGCAGATAGTGCTTATGGTAGCCATGATATTCGTATTACTGAAAATGGTAAATTAGGGTTTACAAGAGAATTATATAATTATGAATTTAATTATGAATTACCTTTAAATAAATGGACGAATTTAACAATTAAGACAGCAAATCTAAAAACAGCTTTATATGTAAATGGTGAATTTGCAGCTAACGCAACTGGACAATTTGTTCATAATGATATGGTAAAAAAGACAGGTATTACTAATAGCAGTTTTGCATTATCATTAGATCGAATTGGTTCTAAAACAAATGCAATTAAAGGTAAAATCGATAATATCAAGATTACTCGCAGTGATGAAGAAAAAGGTAAAATCGATAATAGTATTATAAGTGCATCTGCATCAACAGAAAACACTGCTGATGGTGAGGTGATTGCCAATACATTAGATAATAATCCAAATACGATTTGGCATTCAAATTGGCATGATAGTTCGGTGACATTACCTGTTGAAGTAGTATTTACATTTAATACTCCAACAGAAATAGCAAGATTGAATTATTTACCACGTCAAAATGGAAGCAATGGTAATATTACAAAATTTGATTTATATATAACTGATGAAAATAATATTGAATCTAAAATAGTTGAAAATCATACTTGGGATGGTGATAACTCATTAAAAACAGTGAAATTTGATTCAAAAACTGTTAAATCAGTTCGAATGGTAATTACAGGATCACATGGTGATACAGTTAATAAATTTTCTTCGGCAGCGGAATTTAGTTTCTTTGCACCTGCTGGTGAAAAAAATAAAGAAGTTGATAAAACAATATTGATGGATATGATTACTACAGTTAATCAATTAGATGAAAATAATTATACAGCATCATCATTTAATCAAGCAGTAATTGATGATTTATTGCCAAAAGCTGATGAAGTGATTAATAATAAGGATGCTGGTGAAGATGATTTATTTGAAATTTGTAATAGAATTCAGGAATTCTTGAATGAGCTGGTAGAACGTGGCAATGTAGGTATGTTAGATGCTTTAGTAAAAGATTATAGTAGTTTGGTAGAAAATGAATATACAGCTGATTCTTGGAGTGTTTATAAACAGGTTCTTGATAATGCTGTTGCGATCATTGCTGATAATAGTGATAGTTCTCAGGCAGATGTTGATGAAGTAAAAGATCAGTTAATTAATGCTAGAGAAAAATTAGTTAAAAAAGAAGAAACAACAGTTAATAAAACAGCATTATCAATTGCAATTGAAATGGCTGAAAATGCTGATTTAGAAGATGTCGTACCAGCCGTAGTCAAAGAATTCAATGAAGCTTTAACAAATGCAAAAGATGTATTTGATAATATAAGTGCTACTCAGGATGAAGTAGATAACGCATTTAATCGTCTAGCTAATGTAATGCAGATGTTAGAATTCTTTGAAGGAGATAAAACAGCATTACAAAAGATGGCAAATCAAATAGCTGATTTAACAGCTAGTGATTATATCGAATCTACATGGAATGCAATGTTACCAGCATTAGAAAAAGCAAATGATGTGTTAGGTAATGAAAATGCAATGCAGGAAGAAGTAGAAGAAGCATATACACAATTAGTAAAAGTATTCTTGGACTTAAGATTAAAACCAAATAAAGACTTATTAAATGAATTAATCAATAAGGCAAATGGACTAAACAGAGCAAACTACTTAGAAGCATCATTAAAACTGGTAGATGTAGAAGTAGAAAGAGCAAATGCTGTACTAAATAATTCAGAAGCAACAAAAGAAGAAGTTGAAAAAGCAGTAGACGCTCTAACAAAAGCAATGGCAGGTTTAAAGGTTAATCTTGCAGTAGATAATAGCACTGATAAACCTGTAAAACTAGGTGATACAACAAATATGATGTATCCATTACTAGGTTTAGTAATTGCTTCTCTAGGATTCTATGGAAATAAAAAAAGAAAACATGAATAAATTTAGTAAGTTTATACATAAAAAGTTATAAAATATAAAATAAGTTTAAATAAATAGTAAAAGGCATTGTTTATTATGCCTTTTATTAAATTAATGTGCTAATATATGAATGATGATATATTTGTAATAATCTTAAATTTTGATTGAAACGATTTATTAAACATTGGATATGGTGTAAATAAGATATGAATTATGCAGATGTAGTATTAGCTGCAATTGAATTATCTAAACAAGTAAAATTAATTAAATAGTTGGCAATAGATTTATTAGAATCTTATGGTAGAAATTATTAAAATGATTAATATAAATTTCATTTTTATAAAATTATACTTTTTTAATAAATTAAGTGTAGCAATAATATTGAAAAAAATGTTATACTTGTAATGTGAGGATATAATTGGTGTTATATTCTTAGGATTGTTACTTTAAGTAGGCAAGACCAAAAAGTTCTAATTAAACTTTTTAGCTTGCCTTTTTAGTGCTTTAAAGGGAAAAAATTAATTTGCAAGGATGTGATAAAAGAAATTAATAGTATCAGTATTTAGAAGAAGGAAAACGGTAAGAAATTTTGATATAAGGAGGGAAAATATGAAAAAAATATTAAAATTAATACTTGCCTATATCATGATCTTTTCATCTTTAGGATTTGTTTTTCCTGTACGTGCAGATGAAATAAAAACAAATTATGCTTTACAAGGCGTAGCAACTGCAGATAAAGCACCTATTGACTATTGGGGACCAGATAAGTTGATAGATGGTATAGTTAATCGAGATGCAAGTCCTAAAAGAGATCAATCAAGATGGTCTAGTGAGTCAGGAGCTCCTTCCTGGGTTAAAATCGATTTAACTCAAGTAAGACAATTTAGTGAAATTAATATAGCTTGGGAAGTTCAAGTTATTAAACAATTTCATATTGAAATGTCTAATGATGATGTAAATTATACTACTATTTATACAAGCGCAGAGGAAGAAAATGGCCATTCATTAGATACAAATATCAGATTCGATAATGAATTGTCTGGACGATATGTAAAAATAACAGTTGATTCATTAATTTCAGGAGCGTATCCAAGTGTGTCTATTTATGAAATAGAAATTAATGGTATTAGAACAGTTGCAGATGGTTACAAAGAACTTAGAGTTAATTATGCTTTAAATCAATCTGTAAGCGCTTCAAGAGCACCGATTAGTTATTGGGGACCAGATAAATTAGTTGATGGTATTATTAATAGAACAGCAAATAAACCTGAACAATCAAGATGGTCTAGTGAGTCAGGAGCTCCTGCCTGGGTATTAATTGATTTAGGGCAGGAAAGATCTTTTGATGAAGTGTTACTTGCTTGGGAAGTTGCTGGAACAGTTGAAGATTTCCATATAGATGTTTCTAGTGATGGAAATGAGTATTCAACAGTTTATGATGCTGAAGCTAAGGCAGATGGATACCCATTAGATACATACGTAAATTTTGATTCAGAAATATCTGGACGTTATGTAAAAGTTACTGTTGATAAGTTAACATCAGGTACTTATCCAAGTGTTTCTTTATATGAGGTAGAAGTTATTGGAACAAAGCTTTTAGAAAATCTTGCTAGAAAAGCAAGTGTTAGAGCTAATGGTGATGAAGGAACTAAAGTTAGAGTTGAAAATATTAATGATGGTGATCTTAATACAAGGTGGGGAAGCTCATATGGAGTCAATCAAAAGTATGTAGAATTTACTTTTGATGAACCTCAGTCAATTCAATCATTTATTTTAGAGTGGGAAAGAAAAACTGCTAAAGATTATAAAATTGAAGCTAGAATTAATGATGAAATGGTAACACTAGTACATAAAACGCAAGTACCTAAGTATTATCAAGATATCATTAATTTAGATGAAGCTGTTGAAACATCTTATATTAAATTAACAATTGATGATTTTCTTACATATGGAATTGATCGAGATGGTGTAGGTGTAGACTATCCAACTGTTTCTTTACATGAGATGGAAATGTATGGTGAAACTTATGATTTACCACCTGCTGATACACCAGCATCTTTAGAAGATATTGCAAATGCTATTACAGTTGATGAATTAGATGCAGATGCAACTGAATTGCCTTTACCAACTGTACCAGATGGATATGAGATTTCTTTTGTTGGTGCTGATTATGAACAAATTATTGCTCATGATCGTCATATCATTAAACCACTTGTAACTACAGATGTTGTTGTCAACTTTGAAGTTTTAGAAGTTGAAACAGGAAAAAAAGCTACTTCTCCAGCTATTACTGTTTCAGTTTCAGGTTTATATGATGAGTCTGATTCACAAAACGCTAAACCAAAAGTAATTCCAGAACTGCAGCAGTGGTTTGGACATACTGGAGTATTTGAAATTGGTGATAGCAGCAGGATTGTTGTTGATCCAGATGCCGGTGAATTTATGGGTACTGCCGATAAATTTGCTGCTGATTATTTAGATGTTTTAGATAAACCTATTTCTGTAGTAAGTGGAACAGATCCACAACCTGGTGATTTCTATTTTACTTTGAGTGATACAGCATTAGATAAAGAAACATATGTTATGGAAATTGGTGATTATGTAACTGTTAAAGCCAGTGAAAATACAGGCGCTTACTGGTCTACTAGAACTATTCTACAGATTCTGAAGCAGACAGGTTCACAAATTGCTAAAGGAATTGTAAAAGACTATCCAAAATATGAAGTTCGTGGATTCATGCTGGATGTTGCTAGACGTCCATTTAAGATGGAATTCCTAAAAGA
>JAETPY010000082.1 GCA_021770925.1 Erysipelotrichaceae bacterium
GTTGCTCTACCAGTTGAGCTAAGCCGGCCTATTCTTTTTATGGTGGAGGTTAACGGGCTCGAACCGCTGACCCTCTGCTTGTAAGGCAGATGCTCTCCCAACTGAGCTAAACCTCCGTCACTTGATGCTTTAATATACTATCACTTTCTTTTGGATTAGTCAATAAGAAATTCACATAAAATAAAAAAAGACGATTTTTTTATCGCCTTTTCTATTAATATCCAGGTTTACCAAGTAATTTGAACATATTTTTCTTATATACTTCAACACCTGGCTGATTAAATGGATTAACATCTAATAAATATACAGACATTGCACATGATTTTTCAAAGAAATAAACCATATAGCCAAATCCATAAGCATCCATTTTATCTAAAGTAATTAAGATATTAGGAACATTACCAGTATTAACATGGGCATCAATAGTTCCTTCACAAGCTTTTTTGTTTACATAATCAACTGATTTACCAGCTAAATAATTTAGACCATCTAAATCGTCTTTATCGTTAGGAATTGTTATATCACCAGCTGGCTCTTTAACTTGCATGATTGTTTCATATAATACTTTTGAACCCTCTTGAATAAATTGACCTAATGAATGTAAATCGGTAGAGAAAGTAGCACTAGTAGGTAAAATACCTTTTCCTTCTTTTCCTTCTGATTCACCATATAATTGTTTCCACCATTCAGCAACCATTGCTAATTGCAATTCATATGTTACAAACATTTCTGCAGGATATCCTGCTTTGTGTAAAATTTGACGTGCAACACCGTATTTATATGCATCGTTTTGATTTAAATCAGCATTATTATATTTAATCATGGCATCTTTAGCACCGTTTAACATTGCGTCAATGTCAATACCAGCCATAGCAATTGGAAATAATCCTACTGGTGTTAAAACAGAATAACGTCCTCCAACATCATCAGGAATTACAAAAGTAGTATATCCTTCTTCAGTTGCTAAAGTTTTTAATGCTCCACGAGCTTTATCAGTAGTAGCAACGATTCTTTCTTTAGCTCCTTCTTTACCGTATTTAGCTTCACACATTTCTTTGAAAATTCTAAATGCAATAGATGTTTCTGTAGTAGTTCCAGATTTAGAAATTACATTAATAGCAAATTCTTTTCCTTCAAGATAATCAGCTACTTGTTTAATATAATTTGATGAAAAAGTGTTACCTACATAGATTATTTCTACATCATTTGTTGGATATAAACCATTGACTGCTTCAATTGCAGCACGTGCTCCTAAATAAGATCCTCCAATTCCACATACTAATAGAACATCTGTTTTTTCTCTTAATTTAGCAGCAGTTACTTTAATTAATTCAACTTCAGCTTTATCATAATTTTCAGGTAATTCAACCCAACCAAGAAAATCATTACCAGCTCCAGTTTTGTTATGAATCATATCATGGATATCTTTAACAGTATCTTTATATGATTCGATATCTTCGTTTAATTTTGCTTTAGATAAATCTAATGTAATCATTTTAACTTTCCTCCGTGATTCCTTGTTTAAGCCAGTTTTCCATGGCTAATGCTAATGGTGCAAATCCATTAGGCGTTTCGACGATCAATCGTCTAGGGTTTTTATAGTAAACTCGCTTATTACGCCTACGATAACGATTATCAATGGCCTTCAAACTTAATCTTGCATGATTGGTTTCTTCATCAAAATCAATTACTTTGACTTTGATAAATTCTCCAATTTTTACAAAACTGTCAATGCTTTTAACAAATTTATCTGATATCTCTGAAATGTGAATTAGACCGGTTGAATTATCAGGTAAACTTGCAAAAGCACCATAAGGTTGAATACCAGTAATTTTTACATCAATGATATCACCGCGTTTAATTTTTGGGCTCATTTATAATCACTCCTTGCAAAATTCATTATATCATAAAATTATTGAAAATATTTGATTTTAGTAATTTTTATTGATGAATTTTAAATTTTAAAACAATTATGTTAGTAAGTTTATCATGCATTTTTATTTAAAAATAAAAATTTTGTGGTAAAATAGAATATTAGATAAGGAGATGTTAAAGATGGAAAATACAAGTACAATAGAAGATGTAGAAAAAGTAGTTAATAAGTTAAGACCATATTTAAATCGTGATGGTGGAGATATTGAACTATTAGATTTTAAAGATGGTATTGTTTATGTAAAAATGCTTGGTGCTTGTGCGGGATGTACAATGCTTGATGAAACATTAAAAGATGGTGTTGAACAGATTTTAATGGAAGAAGTTCCTGGAGTTTTAGGAGTTCAAAATGTTATAGAAGGTATGGCATTTTAATTTGAGACAAATTTGATATAATTTTGAGATGAAGTTTGATATATTTCGTGTTAAAATATTATTATCTGATAAATTGCTTGCAATATCTTATTAGATATATTATGATGTATTTGTTGTTTTTTTAGAATATTATTATTTAAACAATACAAACTATGTTTAGGTGATGATATGCAAAAAAATATTAGACAACAGAAAATGATAGCTAGTATCTTATTGGATATTGGTTTGGATGACGAATTAGTTGAAATAATGACGTCACTTACAAAAGAAGAAATACAAGAAATAAATAAAAAAGACTCTTATTAAGAACTACTAGATGAAGATCGATGATGTAGTGGCAACCCTATGTTTAGAAGGTGCCTGACTGAGCAAGTTTTAACTTGAACAATGAGAGAAGGCTTCCTAACTATGTATGCTTTCTCTTTAGGAAGCTTTTTTATTTATAGAAGGAGAAAGAAAATGAAAGAAAAAGTATTATTTACTTCTGAATCAGTATCAAAGGGGCATCCTGATAAGGTTTGTGATCAAATTAGCGATGCTATTCTTGATGCTTGTTTAAAGGAAGATCCTGATTCGAGGGTAGCTTGTGAAGTTTTTGCAACTACTGATTTAGTTGTTATTGGTGGAGAAATCACCACTAAAGCCAAAATTGATTATGAACAGGTAGCTCGTGATGTTTTAAAAGAAATTGGATATGATGATAGTGATAAAGGAATCGATTATCGTACTTGTAAAGTACAGATTGAAATGGATTGTCAATCACCAGATATCGCATTGGGAACTAATGATGCAGTTGGTGGAGCTGGAGATCAGGGAATCATGTTTGGATTCGCCTGTAAAGAAACTGAGGGGTATATGCCTTTACCAATTTCGATTGCTCATCATTTGGTACGTTATGCTACAGAAAAGAAAAATAGTGGTGAATTCAAGTATGCCCGCCCAGATATGAAGGCTCAAGTAACGATAGATTATACTGAAATAAAACCTAGAATTGATACTATTTTAATGTCAATACAACATGATCCAGATTTTAATGAGATAGAATTTAAACGTTATGTAAAGGAAGAAATTATGGATTTTGTTGTTAAAAAATATGATTTAAATACTGATTACAAAGTTTTGATTAATCCTACAGGACGTTTTGTAATTGGGGGACCACATGGAGATACAGGTTTGACAGGTCGGAAGATCATTGTTGATACATATGGTGGAACCGCTCGTCATGGTGGAGGTGCATTTAGTGGTAAAGATCCTTCAAAAGTAGATCGTTCAGCTGCGTATATGCTAAGATATATTGCTAAAAATATAGTTGCTGCTAATCTTTGTGATAAAATTGAGATACAAGTATCCTATGCTATTGGGGTAAAAGAGCCGACATCAATCTTTATTGAGACATATGGGACTGAGCACGTCAGTCATGATACTATTTTAAAAGCAATTAAGGAAAATTTTGATTTGACGCCTGGGGGAATTATAAAATCATTACAATTACGTCAGCCATTATATTTAAAAACAGCTGCATATGGACACTTTGGACGTGGTGATATTAATTTGCCATGGGAAAAATTAGATAAAGTCGAAATTTTAAAAAAATATTTATAGATAAAAATACTCGATGAATCGAGTGTTTTTTTAATTTTGTTAAAATAACGAAAATTTTATCTATAATTTAAGTATTATTTTATTAATTTATATTGTATAATATTTATATACAAAAGGAGGAATACTTATGAAAATCTCAATTAGAGGAAAAAATATTGAAATCACAGAAGCTATCGAATCAAAAATTTCAGAAAAGCTGTCTAAATTAGATAAGTATTTTATTGTAAGTGACGATGTAGAGGCAAAAGTTTTATGTCGAGTTTATCCTTATGGTCAAAAGCTTGAAGTTACGATTCCTACTGAGTATGTACTTTTAAGAGCAGAAGTAGTAGATGATGATTTGTATACAGCAATGGATTTAGTTGTAGATAAGTTGGAAGGACAAATTAGAAAGTACAAAACTAGATTAAGTCGTAAATCAAAAGATAATAAACTTGCGTTCAACTTATCTTCAATTGAAGATGTTGAATATGAAGATGATGTATTGGTAAAGGTTAAATCAATTACACCTAAACCAATGGATATGGAAGAAGCAATTATGCAGATGGAATTAATTGGACACTCATTCTTCGTATATCGTGATGCTGAAAGTGATTCTATTAGTATTGTTTACCGTCGTAATGACGGGGACTATGGTTTGATTGAAACAGATGACCAATAATAACAAGCCAATTAGGTAATGACATTAAGTTAAGGACTTGATGATTTTTGAGGAGTACATAAAATGTACCCCTCTTTTTCAATAGAATTAGCGATAAAAATAGTATTGTGCAGATGCTATTATTTATGGACGTTTGTTGATAGAAAACTTGATTTTGTGTTCAATGATAATCTATGATATGAATTTAACTGTATAGGCATGAGATTATAAATCACTGATACAATTATTACTAATCCTGATATATATGAGGTTTTTGTAGATGATATCAAAGAAATGTATATTATAGATGCTGGGTGAAAAAACAATATTTTGAGAATTTAGACACACTATAAGTTTGAATGCTTTATATTTCAAAGATGGATAAACGAAAATATATATCAGAGAAATTTTATCTATTGACTCAAATAGAAAATATAAATGACAGCTCAAATCAAAAACTATTGTGTACTTTAACTATAGATGTAATTAAACATATCCATTATTATATCCTAATAAATGCAGTATCAAGACTGTACTTTTTCTGCTTCAAAAAATATAAAACCAGAAGAAATGTTATCTTCTGGTTAAAATGGTATTATTAATTTGTCTTTTTTTATTTTATCAAAATATTACAGCCTTGATAATAATTTTTAGTAACCATTAATTTATCAATATCATTTAAAATGGTTACTTTTTTAATTGACCAAAGAGGTGCAATTAAGTCTTCAACATTACCATCGCCTGTAAGACGTTCAATGACAATGTTATCTGGTATATAACTAAGTTGCTCAGTAACTAAATCAATGTATTCCTCACGTGATAGCATTTTAAAATTATTGTTTAAATAAAGCTGATGTAATTTAGTGTTTTTAATGATATAGAGCATATGAATTTTTAAAGCCTGAATATCTAGTTTTCCTAATTCTTTAGCTGTTTGGAGCATCATTTTTTTAGTTTCAAATGGTAAACCGTTGATAATATGAACACAGACATTGATATTATGCTGGCGCAATTTATCTAAGCCATTTAAAAATTCTTGATAAGTGTGACCGCGATTAATTAATTGTCCTGTTTTGTCATGAATAGTCTGCAAACCTAGTTCTATCCATAAATCACATTGAGTATTAATTTTAGCAAGATATTCTAAAACATCATTTTCTAAACAGTCAGGACGGGTGGCAATACTTATTGCTACAACATCTTTTTTATTTAAAAAAGGATCAACACAGTTTTTAATTTTTTTAACTGGACCATATGTATTGGTGTTGGCTTGAAAATATGCAATATATTTACAACTGGGCCATTTTTTTTGAAGTTTGAAACTAACATCATTAAACTGCTGTTCAAGGGAATCTCTAACATTGCCAGCAAAATCACCAGAGCCGCTGTTACTGCAAAAAATACATCCACCTATTCCTTTGGTACCATCTCGGTTAGGACAAGTGAAATTGGCATTAAGACTAACTTTTGCAACTTTATGATGATATTTGTTTTTTAAATAATAATTAAAAGTATGATAACGTTTATTATCGTTACTGTATTTAAATAGATTCATTTTTATCACCTAAGATATTATAACATAAGGAGAGAAATATGGCATTACAACTTAAGCATGTTAGTAAATTTTATAAATTTGGTAAAAATAAACAATTAGTAATTGATGATCTTTCGATTAATTTTCCACGGACAGGGCTGGTTGCAGTCGTAGGTAAAAGCGGCAGTGGTAAATCTACTTTATTAAATCTAATTGCAGGAATTGAAAAGGCGGATAATGGCGAAATAATCGTTGATGGACATAATTTAAATTATCGGCAGGTAAATGAATATCAAAGTAAATATATTAGTTATGTATATCAATTTTATAATTTAGTTGAAGCTTTAACAGTATATGAAAATTTAATTTTATTAGCTAAGATAAAAGGTAAAAAAATATCAATATCGAGATTACATTCTTTAACTGATCAATTAGCGATTACTCCTGTATTAGATTATTATCCTAAAGAACTTTCAGGAGGACAAAAGCAGCGAGTTAGTTTAATTAGAGCATTTCTATGTGATACACCAGTTTTGCTGGCAGATGAACCGACGGGTGCTCTAAATAATCAGATTGCTGTAGAAGTGATGAAACTTTTAAAATGGTATGCCAAAAAACATTTGGTTATTGTTATTTCTCATAATTTTGATTTAGTAACTAAATATACTAAAATGATTATTAATCTTGATAGTGATCAAAATAGCTATAATTTTAATAATCAAAATAATTATCATAAATATTTTTTTCAATTTATAAATAATGAAGTGATTAAAATAGGTTTTTATGTAAAAAGACAACTCATTTATCAAAAAAGGAAAATTATGATGATGTTTTGTTCTCAAATATTTTCAATATGTGCTTTTGTATTACTTTTAAGTGGTATTAATGGTGGGTGGTTATATCTTCAAACTTGTCTTAATAGCAACCCTCTTAAAGAGATCATTGAAGTTAGTAAAAAAGATTATAACGAAATGAGTTTTACAGATGAACAATTCAATATTTTAAAAAAAGATAAATTAATTAGCCAGCTTAGTTATAGGCTGGATTTTAATTTAGGAACTTTTAAAACAAATCAAGAGTTACAATTAAACAGTTATCAAATATATAAAAGTGATGATATTGATTATCAAAAAGGTAGTTATTTTAACCATGAAGATCAAATTATGATTAATCAAGAAACTGCTAAAACATACCATTTAAATGTATTTGATAAGATTGATTTTATTGTTAACAATAAAAGGTATTCTTTAATAGTAAATGCAATTATAAATGATTATGTAAATAGTGGAACAAATATTTATTATGATGAAGAATATCTTGATTTGAATTTAAAGAATGAGATAGTTGATAAAAGAAATTTAGTTATAAAAAGTAATTATTTTAAACAGATTCAAAAAAAATATGATCACAAATATTTTATAATTAATTTACATCAGGATTATTTAGATAGTTATCGTAGTCTTTTTGAAATGGCTATAATTGTTGTTATTGTTTTTTTGATTGTTAGTTTTGTAATTTCATTGATTTTGATTTCAATTATTTTAAAAACAATATTAATTGAACGAAAAAGAGATATTTGTTTAATGTTATCAAATGGGATGCCTTCAAATAAAGCAAGAAAATTGTTTGGTCAAGAAACTAGTTTAATAGGCATTTTGATAGGCGGGCTGGGTTCTTTTTTGTCAGAAATATTGTTACAAATAATTAGATTATTTAGTATAAGTGATAAACTTTTTAATATTTCAAATTTATTTATTTTACCTAAACTGGTTTTATCACAATATGATTTATATGTTTTAATGATATTAGTTTATATGGAAGCATGTTTTATTATTGGGATGACAGCAAGTTTGAAAATTAGGAAAATGGATATGAGTGTGCTTTTGAAGGAGGATTAAGATGTTAGAGATAAAAAATTTGTCTAAACGTTATGATGATCTTATCATAAATGATTTGTCTATCAGTTTTCCTAGTACAGGAATGATCGTAATAGTTGGACAATCGGGTTGTGGAAAAACAACATTATTAAATATATTAGGTGGTATTGATCAGGATTATGAAGGTGAAATCTTGTTAGATCGGCAGAATATTAGGACAATAAAGAACTACTGCCGTAAACATGTTGGTTTTATTTTTCAGAATTTTAATTTAATTAACTGGTTAGATGTGAAACAAAATTATTTATTATCAAAGTTTTTTACTAAAATAATTTTTAAAAGAGAAAGAGAAGATCGAGAGGCTAAATTAGAATTAACAGGGATAGTTAAAAAAAGACCAGGAATATTATCAGGGGGGCAAAAACAGAGGATAGCAATGCTAAGAGCAATGATTAAAAATGTTGATATTTTACTTTGTGATGAACCAACTGGATCATTAGATGATCATAATGCTAAAATAATTTTTGATTTATTAAAGCAGGAAGCTAAAGAGCGATTAGTAATTATAATTACTCATAACGAAGAATTAGCTTTGCAATATACAAGTCAGGTATTTTCTTTTCAAAATGGTAAATTAACTGGTAAAAACTGCTGTCAAAAAAATGATAATTTTTATTATCGTTTAAAGGAAAAAACTAGTCCGTTAAATCTTTATAAATTAGCATTATTGCAGTATTGGGCAAATTTTATTAGAAATGTAAAAATTACTATGGGTTTGATGATAGCATTGATTTGTATTATGATTACATTTATATTTAGCAATTCTCTACAAAATCAGATTCATCATCAGCTTAATAATATTTTTCCTAATCAGCTGGTATCATTACAATCTAGTAAAAATAATGTAATTTCTTATGATGATTTAATTAAATTGAAAAATAATTCAGAGATTACATATCTTTATGGTGAGATGAGTGATTATGAATTTATGGGAATATCTTTACAAAAAAATTATTTAGCTGATAATACAGTGTATATTAGCGATATGACAAAAGAATCAAAAAAGAATAAACTTGAAATGGGACGTGAAATTAAAGGTGATAATGAAATAATTTTATCAAAAACTACAGCTGTTCATTTGAAACAAAATTATAAAGAACTCTTAAATCAACAGATTTATGGTTATTATTTACATGATGATATGATTAAGAGAGTTACTTTAAAAATAGTAGGAATTGAAGAAGAAAATTCTATTTTTGATACTATATATATTAATGAACTAGCTAATATTAAACATGTGAGTGAATGTTTTGATGTAGATATTAAACAAATTTTTTTTTCGATTGGTATGATCAATATTAATAATGGAATGAATGTAAATGAATGTATAAAAACATTAAAAAAAGATAATCCACAGCTGGAATTTAAAATTGCAGGTGAAGATATTAGTGCCAAAGTTAATAGTTTGTTATCGCAGATTCAGCGTATTTTAATTCTTTTTTCTTCTTTAGCTGTTGTTGCTGCCTGTTTTTTAATTGGGGAGGTATTGTATTTATCGGTAGTTGAAAAAACGAAAGATATTGGGATTTTTAAATGTTTTGGAGCAAGTAAATTACAAATTAGGTTACTAGTATTATTAGAGAGCTTTACTTTAATTAATTTGGCTTATCTTTTTTCTTATTTGTTTTTTAATCAATTAGTATTTTTGTTTAATCAGTTTGTTAATGTATCAATGAAATTGAATTTATCAGAAACATTTATTCGAATAGACAAACAGATATTAATATTGATTTATTTAGGATCATTATTTTTTGGAATTATTAGCAGTTATTTTCCAGCTCGATATGCTAGTTTGTTAGATCCAGCAAAATCATTAAAATATCAAAGATATTAAATGATAATTTTGTTGCATCTAGTCTTTTTTGTGATATAATATTTAAGTATCTAAAAAATCAATGAATAGGACTAGTAATAATTGATGTTTTTTTATAGAGAGTCAGTGGGTGGTGGAAACTGATAGAACAGATTATGAACTCACCTAGGAGATGCAGTGGTGAATAGAGTAGTCACTGCCGTTAACTGCGTTAAAGTTTTGAGGGCTTAGTCTTTATGACTTTGAACTAAGGTGGTAACGCGATATTAAAGTCGTCCTTAGAGGGATGGCTTTTTTTATTTTAAGGAGGAAATATAAAATGTCGTTTAATCATAAACAAATCGAGCCAAAATGGCAAAAATATTGGGATGAACATAAGACATTTAAGACTGATTGCTATGATAATAGTAAACCAAAATATTATTGTGTTGATATGTTCCCTTATCCATCAGGAAACGGACTTCATGTAGGACATCCTGAAGGGTATACAGCAACAGATATTGTTTCAAGAATGAAAAGGATGCAAGGGTATAATGTATTACATCCAATGGGATTTGATTCATTTGGTCTACCAGCTGAACAATTTGCTATTCAAACAGGACATCATCCTGCTGAATTTACAAGAAAAAATATTGAGGTGTTCAAAGGACAGATCAAGTCATTAGGTTTTTCATATGATTGGGATCGTGAAATTGCTACTAGCGATCCAGAATATTATAAATGGACACAATGGATCTTTACTAAACTATATGATGCTGGACTAGCTTATGTTGATGAAATTCCAGTAAACTGGTGTCCGGAACTTAAAGCTGTTCTTGCTAATGAGGAAGTTATTGATGGTAAAAGTGAACGTGGTGGATATCCAGTAATTCGTAAACCAATGCGTCAATGGGTATTAAAAATTACTGAGTATGCTGAAAGATTATTAGAAGATCTTGATGATTTAGACTGGCCTGAAGCTACAAAGCAAATGCAGCGTAACTGGATTGGAAAATCAGTTGGGGCTAATGTTGATTTTAGAATAGATGGAACAGATAAGATTTTTACAGTTTTTACGACTCGCTGTGATACCTTATTTGGAGCAACATACTGCGTTATGGCACCTGAGCATCCATATGTTAATGAAATTACAACATTTGAACAAAAGGCAGAAATAGAAGCTTACAAACAGAGCTGTATTAGTAAGTCAGACTTGGAAAGAACAGAATTAAATAAAGATAAAACCGGAGTTTTTACAGGAGCATATGCAATAAATCCAGTTAATGGAAAGAAGATACCAATCTGGATTTCTGATTATGTTTTAGCAAGTTATGGAACAGGAGCAATCATGGCAGTACCTGCTCATGATGATCGTGACTGGGAATTTGCTAAAAAGTTTGGAATTGATATTATTCCAGTATTAGAAGGTGGGAATATCGAGGAAGCTGCATATACCGAAGATGGTTTACACATTAATTCGCAATGGTTAGATGGTCTAGGAAAACAAGAAGCAATTGATAAGATGATTGCCTGGTTAGAAGAACATCAATGCGGTGAAAAGAAGATTTCTTATAAACTTAGAGATTGGTTATTCTCTAGACAACGTTATTGGGGAGAACCAATTCCAATTGTACATATGGAAGATGGAACAATGAGAACTGTTCCAGTTGAAGAATTACCACTTGAACTTCCTGCAACTAAGAATTTCCAGCCTCATGATAGTGGAGAATCACCACTTGCAAATTGTGAAGACTGGTTAGAAGTAGAAATTGATGGACAAAAAGGACGGCGTGAAACGAACACAATGCCACAATGGGCAGGATCATGCTGGTACTATATTCGTTATATTGATCCTCATAATAGTGAAGCTATTTGTGATCCAAAATTACTTGAAAAATGGTTACCAGTTGATTTATATGTAGGTGGAGCAGAACATGCTGTATTACACTTGTTATATTCTCGTTTTTGGCATAAAGTATTATATGATGCTGGAGTTGTTAAATGTAAAGAACCATGGCAAAGATTATTTCATCAAGGAATGATTTTAGGTGATAATAATGAAAAAATGTCTAAATCACGTGGCAATGTTGTCAATCCAGATGATATCGTTGCAAGTCATGGAGCTGATGCATTGAGATTATATGAGATGTTTATGGGTCCGTTAGAAGCAGCTCTTCCTTGGTCAACTAATGGATTAGATGGTGCTCGTAAATGGCTGGATCGTGTTTATCGTTTATTTATTGAACAGGATAAATTAAGTGATGAAAATGATCACAGTCTTGATCGTGTTTATCATCAAACAGTGAAAAAAGTTACTGATGATTTTGAAACATTAGGATTTAATACAGCAATTTCACAAATGATGATTTTTATTAATGAATGTTATAAGGCATCTTCAGTATATAAAGAATATGCATTTAATTTTATTAAAATGTTGTCTTGTATAGCTCCTCATGTTTGTGAAGAAATGTGGCAAATATTGGGACATGAAAATACTCTTGCATATGAACCTTGGCCAACATATGATGAAAGAATGTTAGCTAGTGAAACAGTTGAAATGGGTGTCCAAGTAAATGGTAAACTTAGAGCTAAAATTAAAGTAGCTAAAGACGCTGATGATGAAATAGTAAAAGCAGCTGCTTTTGAACAGGAAAATGTTAAAGCTCATATTGATGGTAAAAATATTATTAAAATAATCGTAGTTAAAAATAAGATTGTCAATATTGTCGTTAAATAAAAAGCTACTGTACCAATTTGTGAAGATTTATTAAAAAAAGTAAGGTTTCGTCGAGACTGCTGAAAAAGTAGCTATTTTAGAAAAACTAGCTACTTTTTTTACCACTTTTGTTAATATTTGAGGTTTAAATAGGTAATTATCCTCCACTTTAAGATGAAAAACTGCTTA
>JAETPY010000083.1 GCA_021770925.1 Erysipelotrichaceae bacterium
AGGCCACACAAATATGTACGAATGTCAACACTTTAAATAAAAAACAAAACAAAAAAGAGGGTTACATTTTATTGTAATCATCTATAAAGACAATGTCTTAACTTAATGACATTGGGATCAATTCCTTCGTTTTCTTATGGAATATCTTATTATTAGTGTTTGCGTTTCACTAATTTTACATATATATATTTATTTTGATGTAAAAAGCAGCTAATATATTTAAACTTTATGATGGTGTGATAGGTAATTTAAGCTTTATAATATAAATGGAGGTAAAAAAGGATTGGTATTTAAAAAGATGTAACTATAATATAGTTTATTTAACTAAATTAAAAATTACATCTTTTTATTTTTATAGTGTTAAAGAAGGAGCGCTATATACACGGTTACCTAATTCATTATCGAGCATATATAATCCCTTAGGATCATTTCCGAATAAATCGAATTTAGTAATCATATCATTGGCATTAGTTTCTTCTTCACCTTGTTCTTTAACAAACCAGTCAAGGAACTGCATTGTTCTGAAGTCTTTAATTGAATGAGCAGCATCATAAAGGTTATGGATTAGACTAGTTACATATTCCTCATGTTCTAATCCAAATGATAAAGGATCTTTAAGTGTATTAAGAGTTTTATCAGGTTTATCAATAGCTTCTAGAGTCACTTTCTCATTATTATTTTGTAAATATTGAACAAATAACATTGCATGATCTCTTTCTTCTTGAGCCTGAATGTTATACCAGTTTGCAAAACCATCTAGTCCTTTATCTTTATAAAAGTTTGCAAAATCTAAATAAAGATACGCAGAATAAAATTCTTTATTGACTTGGTCGTTTAATAATTCAACCACTTTTTTATCTAACATTTTATTACCTCCTCGTATATGAATAGTATAAACTTTATTTAATCTAATGTTAATAGTTAAATGTAAAAAATTTGAAATGTATTGTCTACTGTTAACTAAAAGTTTTAATTTATTTTATTAAATAAAAGGGTTCCTATTTTGTTTATAATTTGTAAATATGTGTAAGCGTTGTTATAATTTGATGAATTAAAGAGTTTTAAATATATGATAAATGATTTTTAATTTAGATACGATAATGTTATAATAGTGTCATGAAAGTGGGTGGTATTTTGATGCCGATTGTTTCAGCAATTACATTTAATTTAAGTTCAATTTTTAATGTAGTTAGAACAATTATTGATTTAATTTTAGTTTGGTATGTTATTTATGTGCTAGTTTCAATGATGAGACAAAATATGCGAACAATGCAGCTTTTTAAAGGGGTATTGTTAATTTTGATTTTAAAAATGTTTACAAGTGTATTAGGCTTAAGTGTCATGGATTATCTGGTGGATACAGTACTTACATGGGGAGTTATTGCAATTATTATAGTATTTCAGCCAGAAATTAGGGGGCTGCTAGAAAAAATTGGAAGAACAAAATTAGAAATTAAACATGATAATTTAACTGATGATGAAAAAGAACGTTTAATGGATGAACTGGTTAGTGCTATTACAAAGTTATCTGAGGAGCAAACAGGGGCGCTGATTACATTTGAAAGAGAACAAACACTAATTGATTACATTAATACTGGTACTAAAATAAATGCAGATATAAAATCTGAGTTGTTTACGACGATATTTTGGGAAGGAACACCATTACACGATGGAGCTACAATTATAAAAGATGATCGAGTAATTTGTGCGGCTGCGTTTTATCCACCTACAAATCAAGAGCTCAGTCCATTGTATGGTGCTAGACATCGAGCAGCATTAGGCATTAGTGAGATAACTGATTCTTTAACAGTTGTTGTATCTGAAGAAACTGGAACTATCTCATTTGCAACTAATGGAAAATTGCGAAAAATACCACGTAAAGAGTTAAGAGCTTCATTGGTTAATGAGTTGGACTGGTTTAATTCAAAGGAAAAGGATGGTGAAAAAGATGTCAAAAAGGGATAATCAAAAACCGTCAATAAAAAAGGATTCGACAACTGATTTCTTTTTAAATTTTATAACCCGTCAAAAATCTGAAAACAAAAAAAATGATAAACCGATGGTTATTAAAGCCAATGATGATTCATTCAATGTAAAGGATAAAGCTTTTGGAATACTTTATAAAACAGTTAATTCTTTAAATGTTTTTTTAGATCGTATGTTACAATCAAATCTGTCTATGAAGATACTATCTTTTATTATGGCAGTAGTATTGTTGTTTACAATAAACGGTAGTATAAATAACATCTTTTCTACACCGAATGGAGGAGACTATATTAATGATGTAAAAATTGATGTTCAAGGGTTACAAGATGATTATGATATTGTTGGGTTACCAGCAACTGTAAATGTAGCTTTAGTAGGGCCCTCTTTAGAAATCTATACAGCTAAAATAGCTAAGGATTATAAAGTTATTGCAGACTTTGCTGGTTTAGGTGAAGGAGATCATAGTATTGAGTTAAAAAGTGAAGGATTTCCAAGTAATTTACAGGTAATGATTGTTCCTCAGACAGTTAATGTAAAGATTACACAAAAGGTCACAAAAACATTTGAATTAGGTTATAATTTTATTAATGAAAATGAAATGGATAATAAATATTCTGTTTCTGTTGAAGCGATGGAGCATCAACAGGTAGAGGTTCGTGGTTCGCAAGATACAATAGGGAAGATAAATGCAGTTAGAGCAGCAATTGATTTAAAAGATGTTAAAGATGATTTTGAACAAAGGGCTAAAATATATGCGTATGATCGTAGTGGTAAGAAACTGGATGTTGAAATAATTCCCAATACAGTTAAAATCCAATGTGATGTTTCTTCGTACAGTAAAGAAGTTTCAATTGTTCCACAATACACAGGACAATTTGAAAGTGGATTTGGTCTAGAAAGTATTACTTTGTCTAAAGATAAGGTACGGATATATGGTAAAGAAGAACTGTTAAACAGCATTAATAGTGTGTATGTAACTATTGATATTTCAGGGTTGAGTAGTGATAAAAGTTATAGTAAGCTGCTAATTTCAGGAATCGAAAAAATTAATAAATTGTCATTTGATACAGTTGATGCAGCTTTGCGGGTTTCTCCTGCTGTGAAAAAAACAATAACTGATATACCAGTTAATATAATTAATAATGAAAATAATTATCAAGTAACTTTTGCTAATGGACAAGATAAGGTTTCAATTGAAGTGGAAGGGGTTGAAGCAAAGCTAAATGATGTTTCAATTAATGATTTTAATGCAATAATTAATCTAGAGGACTTGAAAAGTGGTATTAATACTGTTAAAGTAGATTTAACTTCGAATAAAGGGTATTTGAGCTATAAATTAGTCTCACCTGAAAAAATAACAATTACTTTAAGAAAATAGGAGGAAGAAAGTAATGGGTAAGTATTTTGGAACAGATGGATTTAGAGGGGAAGCAAATGTCGACTTGACAGTTGAACATGCTTATAAAGTAGGGCGCTATCTAGGATGGTACTACTCTCAAAATGGAAAAGCAAAAGTTGTTATCGGTAAAGATACAAGAAGAAGTTCGTATATGTTTGAATATGCGCTGGTATCTGGACTTACGGCAAGTGGCGCAGATGTTTATTTGTTGCATGTAACTACTACGCCTTCAGTTTCATATGTAGTGACAAGTGAAGAGTTTGATTGTGGAATTATGATTTCGGCATCACATAATCCATATTATGATAATGGTATAAAAATTCTTGATGGTAATGGACACAAACTGGATGCTAGTGTTGAAAATTTGATTGAACAATATATTGATGGTTTAATAGGTGAATTACCATATGCAACAAAAGATGAAATAGGCTGTGCTTTAGATTATTCAATTGGACGAAATCGTTATATTGGATATTTGATGTCTATACCAACTAGAGCTTTTAGAAATTATAGGGTTGGATTAGACTGTGCTAATGGAGCTAGTAGTGCAATTGCTAAAAGTGTTTTTGATGCTTTAGGGGCTAAAACATATGTAATTAATAGTGATCCAGATGGATTGAATATTAATACTAACTGTGGGTCTACTCATATTGAAGTGCTGCAACAATTTGTTAAAGAAAATGCTTTAGATATTGGTTTTGCTTATGATGGTGATGCTGATCGTTGTATTTGTGTCGATGAATTTGGACGGGTTGTTGATGGAGATTTAATTTTATATGTATGTGGAAAATATCTAAAAGAACGTGGTGAATTAGCTAATGATACAGTCGTTACAACAATTATGTCTAATATAGGATTGTATAAAGCTTTTGACCAGGAAGGTATTAAATATGAAAAAACTGCTGTTGGTGATAAATATGTTAATGAAAATATGATAAAAAATGGTCATGTATTAGGTGGAGAGCAATCTGGTCATATTATTTTTTCTAAACATGCAACAACTGGGGATGGAATTTTAACATCACTTAAAGTAATGGAAGCTGTGATTGAAAATAAGCGAACAATTGCTCAATTAATTGAACCAATTACAATTTATCCTCAATTAATGAAAAATGTGCCTGTCCGTGATAAAAAAGAGGCACAGCAGGATCCTGATGTAAGAGCTGTAATTGCAGAAGTTGAAGCTGATCTTGGTGATAATGGGCGTGTTCTAGTTCGTGAAAGTGGAACTGAGCCAGTAGTCAGAGTTATGGTTGAAGCTGACAGTGATGAAAAGTGTCTTATTAATGTAAATAAAATTGTTGACAAGATGAAAGAAAAGGGTTTTGTTATAAAAAGATAAAATAACATAATATCACATAATATTGCCATATAATATGGCAATATTTTATATATATTAAAAGTGAGGTGAAATACATGCAGTTTAAGATAAATATAATTGATGATGAGAAGAATTTAAATGATTTAGTAAGAACTTATTTGGAAAAAGAAGGATATATAGTATATTCCTTTTATACATATGATGAAGCATTAATGCATAAAAATGATGATGTTCATCTATGGCTGATTGATATTATGTTAGATCGAGCAAGTGGATTTGAGTTATTTAATGAAATTAAAAGTATACGACCTAAAATGCCTATTATTTTTATGTCAGCTCGTGATCAGGAATTTGACCGAATTATTGGATTGGAAAAAGGGTCAGATGATTATATAACAAAGCCATTTAATATTAAAGAAGTTATTTTGAGAATTAATAACTTAATTAAGCGTTCATATGATGATCCTTCAAAAATTAAAATGGATGGTTATGATATTGATTTAGAAAAAAGAAGAGTTTTTTGTCAAAATGAAGAAATTGTTTTAACAACTAAGGAATACGATTTATTAGTATATTTTATTACTAATAAAGGTTTAGCGATTTCTCGTGAGCAAGTACTTAATAAAGTTTGGGATGAGAATTATTTTGGTAGTGATCGTGTTGTTGATGACACTTTAAGAAGACTTAGAAAGAAAATGCCAGAAATTAATGTCCGTACAATTTATGGATTTGGTTATCGTTTAGACTAATGTTGAAGAGATTCTCGTTACAACGACAATTAATTATCATTTTTTCATTAATAGCTTTAGTTGTTTTAACAATATTAGTACCACTTATTAATAAAAATTTAAATAAATTAATTGATAGTGAAATGTTTCAAGCATTGGAAATAGCACAGCAGGGCTATATTGATTATGAATACAGTCCGATTGAAAAATCTTCAGATAAACAAATTTATCATATGAAATATGATACCCAAAACAATGTCTTGATTCCATCAACGAACATAACATATAAGGAAGCTGAAAAATTAAGTTACGTTTTTAGCAATTGTTTATTTGATATGATAGATGATGGTAAAGAGAAGGTTCAAGAAAAAGGCGATTTTTTGGATACTACTGTCTATTATCAAATAACAAAAAAAGATGCTAATACATATATTGTTTCATTAGTTTATAGTGATTATTCTGCTAGTTTGATTTCAGCAATAAGACAGCAGATAATTAATATTCTATATGTTTCATTTACCCTTATTGGCGTTGTTATCTTTTTATGGGTTAGCAGTTTAATTAAGCCTTTAAAAGCAATTAGAAACTATATAGAAGATATTAGAAATGACAAAAAAAGTGAATTGAAAATTGACCGAGATGATGAAGTAGGAATAGTTTCAGATGAACTTATTGCAATGAAAGAAGAAATTGATCGGCAAAGTAAAACTAAAGAAGAAATGATACATAATATTTCTCATGATTTAAAAACTCCAATTGCTTTAATTAAATCTTATTCGCAAAGTGTTAAAGATGATGTTTATCCATATGGTGATAAAGATTCATCAATGGATGTTATTATTGAAAATGCAGATCGCTTAGATAGTAAAGTTAAAAGTTTGTTATATTTGAATCGGTTAGACTTTTTAAGTACTGAAAATATGGATAACGAAGTAGATATGAAAGCGTTAATTGAACATATTACTATTCAATTGCAGGGTATGCATCCTGAAATTGAAATAGAGACAGATTTAGCTTTTATTTCTTTTAAAGGGGATGAAGAATGCTGGCGTATTTGTATAGAAAATATTATTGAAAATGCATATCGTTATGTTAATAGTAAAATAAAGATAATTTTAAAACAGAATTATTTAGAGATATATAATGATGGTGAACCAATAGATAATGAAAACATTGAGTCCTTATTTAACCCGTATGAAAAGGGAACTAAAGGACAGTTTGGTTTAGGATTATCAATTGTTCATAAGACATGTACAATGTATGGATATAATGTAACAGCAGTAAATAGAGATAATGGTGTTAGTTTTATTATTGAAAAGAATTTAAATGGATAGTTTGGGCTATCCATTTTATGTTATGATAATTATATATGGAGGAAGAGAGATGAAACTACTATTTAAGCAAAGACTTTTTTCCTGGTTTGACAGCTATGATATATATGATGAATCTGGAAATGTTGTGTATATTGTAAAGGGAGAATTGAGCTGGGGACATAAATTGTGTATCTATGATGCCAGTGGCTTACATATTGGTACGATTAAAGAAGAGATATTAACGATTTTACCGAGGTTCAAGATGTTTATAAATGACTGTTATATTGGACAAATAAAAAAAGAGTTCACTTTTTTAGAACCAGTATTTTATTTGGATTGTAACGATTGGCAAATAAGAGGAAATTTTTTACAATGGGATTATGAAATAATTGATAATAGTGGCCTTCTTATCGGAAATATAAATAAAGAAATTTTTAATTTTACTGATATTTATTTTTTAGATATAGTTGATTCAAAAAATGCATTGTATGTATTAATGATCGTTTTAGCTATCGATGCTCAAAAATGCTCAGAGGGAAATAATTAAAATGATTGATGATAAAAATAATTTTGCCCATGGCAGTGTTGTCCGCCATATCATTAATTTAGCAGGACCAATGATTATCGCTCAACTTATAAATGTTTTATATAACGTGATCGACCGTATTTATATTGGAAGGATACCTAATGTTGCAACACTGGCAATGGGTGGTTTAGGGTTATGTTTGCCGTTAATATCCATTGTTATTGCATTTGCAAATTTATTTGGGATGGGTGGAGCACCGCTTTGTTCAATTGCTAGAGGGCAGGGTAAAAATCAGGAAGCTGAAGAGATAATGGCGAATTCATTTGTCTTATTACTCATTTTTGGAATCTTTTTGATGATTATAGGATTTATTTTTAAAGAAGATTTATTATGGCTGTTTGGTGCTAGTGAACATACGATTAGCTATGCTAATGATTATATGAGTATATATTTATTAGGAATTGTATTTGTTTTAACTGGTTTAGGAATGAACAGTTTTATTAATAGTCAGGGGTTTGCTAAGATTGGGATGATGAGTGTACTGATAGGTGCAGTAGTTAATATTATTTTAGATCCAGTTTTTATTTTTGCTTTTGAATTAGGGGTAAAAGGAGCTGCTTTAGCAACTGTATTTTCTCAATTTATTTCAGCTTTTTGGACTATATATTTTTTGACAGGAAATAAAACAATTTTAAAATTAAGAAGAAAAAATATGTTTTTACAGAAGAAATATGTAACAAAAATATTTTCTTTAGGAATGGCCGGGTTTATGATGGCTATTACTAATTCAATTGTAACAATTGTTTGTAATGCAACATTACAAACATATGGTGGAGATTTATATATTGCAATCATGGCAATTATTAATTCAATTAGAGAAGTTGCTTCTTTGCCTGGACAAGGTATGGCTAATGCCTGTCAGCCTGTATTAGGCTATAACTATGGAGCTAAGAAATTTGATCGTGTATTACAAGGAATTAAGTTTGTAACTTTAAGTGCTTTATCAATGATGTTAGTACTTTGGTTTGCAATAACTGTTTTTCCAGATTTATTTATTAAGATATTCTCTCATAATCAAGAAATAATTAAGGATGGTATAAGAGCACTAAGACTATATTTTTTTGGCTTTTTTATGATGGCTTTTCAAATGACAGGGCAGGCAGTGGCAGTTGGATTGGGTAAAGCTAAACAGGCTATTTTCTTTTCGGTATTTAGAAAAGTTATTATTGTTGCACCATTAACAATCATTTTACCAGTTTATATAGGTGTAGATGGAGTTTTTATTGCCGAAGCAATTAGTAATTTTATCGGTGGTGGAGCTTGTTATATAACGATGTGGCTAACGATTGGTAGAAATTTAAAAAACAAGTTTAACAGATAAATGCAAAGATAAAAAATTTTAATAGTACCAAATTTAAAAGAGTCTGAAACTAGAATACTTTTAAGTATTTTTATTTTACTATTACTTGATTCAATGATATTATATAAAATAAGTATACTTAAATATTTAGAATAATACAGATAAGAGTAATTGAGGGGGATTACATGATTACAGTGGGAATAGTTGATGATGAACAAATATTTTGTGATATGATAAAGAATATTCTGTTGCAAAAATTTGATAATATAAATATAGTTACATATAATTCAGTAAATCAGATTGGTAAAGATTTAGATTTTATATTATTAGATATTGGTATGCCAGATTATGATGGGATTGAGTATGCTAAGAGAAACGAAGATAAAAAAATACTTTTTGTAACTTGCCATGATAGCAGGTGTAGAGAAGCGTTTGGACCAAATATTTATGGTTTTATTGACAAAGGTAATTTAGAAACAGAATTAGTTAAAAATGTTTCAAAAATGATTGAGAGAATTGAAAAAAGCCGTATTACAGTTGAATTTAAGATAGATAAGGAAAAAGTTAGGATAAAAATAAATGAGATAATATATTGCACATATCTAGGTGGTATGAATACCGCTATGGTTAATGGTAAAAGACAAATAATAGTGAAAAATAAATCTTTTAAAGAAGTATTAGAACTTTTAGGAGATGATTTTATACGGATTAGTCGAAGAACAGCCATTAATAAAAATAAAATATCGAATGTATCAGATAAAGGGGTTTACTTAAAAGGAGAAAAAAGATTGTTTAATGTTAGTCGACGACAAAGAAAGGAAGTTTTAAAGGCTTTTTTTGAAGGAATTTTTAGTGATTAATATTTTATATAATAAAAAGTGTATGTATTATTTATATACTTGGTAAAAACAATAAGTAATTTTTAATGGATTTTGATTATTAAATATAATGGATAATTTTAAAATCAACGATGTCTATCAATTTTTGATGAAAAAATAAAATTCGTATTAAATGATTTTTAGTATATATATTACCGTTTAACCATATCTTTAACCGTTAGAACAGGGAAACAACAATTCCCTCTTTTTTCATGTTATAGTATAGATACGAAGGGGAATAGTATTAAAAAATTAGTGATATAAATAGAGAATTTTGAAGTTATAAAAATTAAAGATAGTTGTTATAGTTGCCATTATGAAATTTTTAATTTGTAAAAGTTTCATATAAATATTTAATTAATCAATTGGATAAGTTAGGAGATGAAATATTTATATCATGATTATTAAATAGTAGAGTATGTATATAATTATAATAGGTTAACTATATAATAGAAACTTTCTTCATGTATTTCAATAATAGAATAATTGTGAATAGAGGCAGTATATGAAAGATCAATTTTTATTATATATTGTTAAATTATGAAGTAGTATACTTATATCATTAATATTATTTTTATTATCCCATAATAAGGAGAAAATTATGATGAATAAACTGAAAAAAATAATAATTGTTACGATGGTTGGCAGTATTATGTTGACATTTAATTTTACACTGAATATACAAGCAGCAAATGGTTTTGAAACATCAGAAACTTTTGAACCAATTATAACTTCTGAGCAATCAGTTGGGCGCAGTGCACAATCTACAGAAGAATTATTTTCTTCAACTCAGACTTTTAATGCGATACAGCCGATTTTATCTAATATCAAAATTGCTTATGCAAATGGTAATTTAAATTTTTCTAGTACATTAACTTATGAAGAGGAAACAACATCTATTAACACTTATGGACAAATGTACAAAAATGAAAAAACATCTAATTCTGGAAATTCTGGAAATTTGATTTTAGCTGATATGGAAGATGTTGAAGAATGGCATTTTGTTCAGTTTCGAATTGATAAAGATAATAACCAATTGCTTATTATTATGCAAAGTACATCTAATGAAGAGCTTCTTCAATTTGGGATTGATATAAACATTACTCAATATAATGATTTATATGATTGTTGTAAAAATCCGATTGAAGGTAAGGAACTTGAAGAAAAGATAGTCAGATTGTACAGTGTTTCTAAAAACTTAATAAATGAAGAGAATTCAGAAACTGATTATGTTGAGTTTGAAGTCTCATCATCACATTCAAATAAACAGCGAGCTACTACTAAATCAACATATGCAGGTTATAAAGATATGATAGATAAGTTAAGAAAAAGTCTTAAGGTAAAAACAAGCTCGTTGAGTAATATTGATATAGGAATGCTTACAGGAAAAGGTTGGCAGCGAGATATGAATTTTGAAACAGGACAAGCAGGTGATGGTGAGGTAAAATATGATTTCGTAACCTATAGTGTACCGAATGGACAAGATAAATATTTAGCACAAATAAGTTTATCATATACAATTACAAAGCAAGAAAAAATAGCTAACGGTAGAGTCAAAGAGGCTTTTGATTATAGATATGTAGATGGAATGATAGTAGAATATGATGCTTTAATGAAAGAAATTACTGTTTTATATTATGATATGGGAATTAGATTTCGTAATCTAGAAATTGCAATTGGGACTAAATCACCTAATGCATATTTTATAAATCAAATTATTAATGGTAAATGTTCTGGAACAGGTAATTCGTTTTTACAAGCGTATGGAGGTTGGATTGATCCAACTGGTGGAGTTGTAGATTTATTTATTGCACTTAATGATTATAAAAGTGGAGAAATTAATGATATTAAACCCTATCCATCAACAATAGAGGGACAAAAGGCGTATAATGGTGGTAAACTTATTCAAGTAATAGCGGTTTCTTCAGGACAAAGAATACTCGAATTTGCAGATCATCATCTTTATATTGAAGGGGAAATAGTATTTTCAGATATTTTAAAGGCATATTATAGTTATAAAGGAGAAATGGGTAAAACGATTTAAAATAATATATTTGAAAATAGTAGATAGGTGAGTGAATTTATGAAAGTTAAACTTATAAATAAAAAGGTGGCGATAGGATTACTGCTTATATTACTGATTGTCGGTTATAAAATCTATAATAGTAAGCCTGCAAATGAAATTGATACAAGTTTATGTCACATTAAATATGGTGTTCGTTATGGTCTTGATTCTCCAGATAATAAGCATACTGTGATAGTAGATATATGTAAAGAAGATAAAAGTAGTAATGTATCATATATAAAGGGAGAATTGGTAGTTTCAAAAGATCGTGTTTATCACGTTTTAAAAACTATTTATTGGGAAAAAGTAGCAAGTAGTGAAGTATCAAATGGTTTAGATGGTGACGACTATTGGGAAACGTGTGATGTTGAATGGATAGACAATCAACATATCCGAATCAATGGTAGAGTTATTGATATTTATAAAGGTTATGATTATCGAGATAAGGAAAACTAACAATAATTAAAATAAGTCTAATTAATTTGTTTTCGGTAAAATATATATTTTTATCATAGTCATTCTTATTTCATACTGCTGTTATAGTAAAAATAGAAAGAGAAATAATCAATACAAAAATATAGTTAAATAGTTTTTTAATTATTATCAGTATTACTTGTTTCATTATTAATATTTTTGTTAGTAATATCGTTATTGAAATTTGGTTTATTATACTTTTTGATAGGAAATGATTTTATATTAATAGGCTAAAGAACAGTTATTAATAAAAATAAAATATCTAATATATTTGATAAAGGCTTTTATTTAAAAGGAGAAAAAGATTGTTTAATGTTAGTCAGCGACAAAGAAAAATAGTTTTATGAATGATTGATTAAATGATTTTATTATAGTAATTACCATTTAATTGTATTTTTAACCGTTAGAATAGGGAAGTACCTATTTCAATGTCATTAAGTTAAGAAAATAATATTCCAACCAGAAGATACATCAAATAAAGATTTATCTTCTGGTTTTCTATTTTTTTAAGCTAAAAAAGTACAGTATTGATACTGCATTTGACAAGGTGTATAATAGTAAAGACTA
>JAETPY010000084.1 GCA_021770925.1 Erysipelotrichaceae bacterium
TAGATAAATCGATCATAAAGTCATCTCCTGAAATCATTATAATACTAAAAAGGATGATAGGCATTTAAAATACATTATCACCCAGGTGGACAAAATTTATTTTGTCCCTTTTTTATAAAATATTGGTTCATTTTGAAAAATAATACAAATAAGGGTAGAAAACTAAATTAACTAAAAAGCAATAACGAAAGCAAAAAAATCAGCAATAAAAATTATAATTATTCAAACATAATCTAAAATAAAAACAGTACAATTTCTTGTACCGTTGTAAAATATTATTAACTAATTTTCATTTTATAAATTCTATATGTTTATTAAGCTTTATTCACGCTACCAACAACATACATTTTAGACATTACATATTTTTTAACTTCTTCACGTCCTAATGCACAATATTTTTTTGGATCGATAGTATCAGGGTTTTGAGCTAAATATTCTTTGACTCCTTTTGAAAAGGCAATTCTTAAATCAGTTGCATAATTCACTTTACAAATACCACGTTTTACACACTCGCTAACAGTTTCATCAGGAACACCTGAAGTACCATGCAGTACCAGTGGAATTGAAACAACTTCTTTAATCTCACTAAGGCGATTTAAATCTAATTTTGGTTCTCCTTTGTATACTCCGTGTGCTGTTCCAATGGCAACAGCAAGTGATCCGACACCAGTTTTTTCTACAAATTCTTTAGCTTCTAACGGATCAGTATAACCACCATCTCCACCATCTAAATCATCCTCTTTACCGCCTACTTTACCTAATTCAGCTTCAACGCTTACTTTAGAAGGATTACAAGCATCAACAACTGCTTTAGTAACCTTGATGTTGTCCTCAAAAGATTCATGTGATCCATCAATCATAATTGAAGTGTATCCTACTCTTAAGGCTTGCATTGCAAGTTCAAAACTATTTCCATGGTCCAAATGAATTGCAACTGGTACACTTGCGTTTTGAGCAGCAACTTTTGCATTTGCATAGAAATAATCTAAACTAGCATATTTAACTGTTGATGGTGTTGTCTGCATAATAACAGGTGATTTTAATTCTTCAGCAGCTTCAACGACCGCCATGACCATCTCCATATTTTCAACATTAAAAGCCCCAATTGCATATTTGTTTTTTTGAGCGTTCAATAAAATTTCTTTAGTTGTAACTAATGGCATATTTCCTTCCTCTTTTCTTAATTAATTTTCACCTCGATTATACCACAATTTTTTCTTTTATAATAATAATTTGCTAAGATATTTGATTTATCACGATTTAGTATTAAAACTATCTAAAAAGTGCAAAATAATTTTTAACAATTCTAAATACTATTTAAAATATAATTGTTATTATATTGACGAAAGGAGATAAAGATAATGAATACTAATCCATTAAAGAAACTTGTAACTCTTCAAAAAGAAGGTAAAGCTGTTGGAATTTATTCAGCATGCAGTGCTAATAAATATGTAATTGAAGCTACTTTAAAACGTGGTAAACAAGATAATTCTTGCGTATTGATTGAAAGTACTGCTAATCAATGTGATCAAAATGGTGGTTATACTGGTATGACACCATTGGATTTTAAAAACTTTGTTTTAAAAATTGCTGAAGAAGTTGGTTTTGACAAACGTAAGTTATTCCTTGGTGGGGACCATTTGGGACCACTTACCTGGACTGACCTTAATGAAGAAGAAGCTATGAAAAATGCAACTGAGTTAATTAAGCATTATGTAGGAGCAGGGTTTACCAAAATTCATATTGATACAAGTATGAAGGTTAATGATGATGATCCAGATACTCGTTTAAGTGATGAAACTATTGCTAGACGCGGAGCTTATTTAGCTAAGGTTGCTCAAGACACTTATGCTGAATTATTAAAAAAAGATCCTGATGCGATTGCTCCAATTTATATTGTTGGTAGTGAAGTACCAATTCCTGGTGGAGCTGTTGGTAGTGAGGATAATGGTGTTGCTGTAACAAAAGTAGAAGATTTTAAAGCTACTGTTGCAACATTTAAAAAAGCATTTTTAGATAATGATTTACAAGATGCTTGGGATAATGTTATTGCTGTTGTAGTACAACCTGGAGTTGAAGAAAAAGATTCTGGATGTACTGAATATGATCGTGAAAAAGCCAAAGAATTAATGGCTTCAATTAAAGATTATCCTAATTTGATTTTTGAAGGTCATTCTACTGACTATCAAACAAAAATTAAATTAAAAGAATTAGTTGAAGATGGTGTTGGTATCTTAAAAGTAGGACCAGGTTTAACATTTGCTATGCGTGAAGCTTTATTTGCATTAGCTCATATTGAAAAAGAACTTTTATATGGTATGGATGTAGAAACAAGCAATTTAATTGACGTTTTAGACAAAGCTATGTTAAATGATGATAAATACTGGAAGAAACATTATCAAGGTACTGAATTAGAAATTCGTTTAAAACGTAAATACTCTTTCTCAGATCGTTGTCGTTATTACATGCCTCTGCCTGATGTAAATAACGCAATTAATACAATGATTGATAATTTAAGTACTTATGGTATTCCACTAAATCTTTTAAGTCAATTTATGCCAATGCAATATACAAAAGTACGAGAGGGATTGCTTGAAAATAATCCTGAAGAATTAATCGTTGATCGTATTATTAATACTATTGATGAATACTTATATGCAACTAACCAAAATGAACTATTATAATAAAACTCATTCCTTATAACAATATTAATAAATTTATCAATAATAACTCTTTTATAATAGTCCATATTATTTTTCTCTCTTAAAAGGAGCTGTACAAATAATCAAATGATTAATTTGTATGGTTCTTTTTTAATAATAATTAAATTTTATTATAAAAAATAAAGGCTGATATGCATTTTTACATAACAGCCTTTTGTTGTTTCGATAGTAAAACATATTTACTAGTGGCCCTAATAAATACTTAAAATTATTTCATTTTAACTAAAGCAATTAAGTTTACAATCACACAGTAACAAGCTAGTATACTTAAAAGTAAACTAACAATCAAAATAGCCATATCTGCTTCCATCATCCAGGCATTGATTACAATTAAGATTGCAAAAGCTAGATACAGTATAGCCCTTAAAATGGCTTTTCTAGGTTCCCTGGAATCAATAATTGATTTCAACATAGTTTGACGATTCTCCCGATCAAACTTAGTAGTTTGTCTTAAGCTGGGTAAAAATTTAAATCTAAATAATATTTCTGCTACCAAACAAACCCCAATACCAGCTAGCATTGCGTGAATCCAGCTAGGGAAGTATTCGCTACATAAAATTATCACTATTAAAATTAAGATAAAGCGATTTTTATATACATAAAATTTACCTTCAACCTTTGAATCAATTAAATATCCTTTTTTTGTTAATGAATCATAATATACTGTTTGACCATGACGATCTAAATAAATATTTCTTCCTGAAATATTGCTCTTATTGTTACCTTTATTTTGTGCCATCAATCATTTCCTTTCCTTTACAGTATGTTTGAATCACTTCATAATCCTTATCTAAAACAACTAAATCACCATCATATCCAACTCCGATAGCTCCTTTATGATCATCTACATGTAAACATCTAGCTGGATTGATTGTACAAGAATTAATAGCTGTATTTACAGGCACTAAAGCTTCTTCGATAAGAATTTTTAATCCTTGATTTAATTTTAACGTAGAACCAGCTAAACCACCTGTACTAGTTAAATGAGCACTTCCATCTGGATAAATTTCAATCTCATTTCCACCAAAGATGAATTTTGATCCTGCTGGAGAACCTTTTGCCATTAAAGCATCAGATACCATAATACTATAATTTGGCCCTTTAGAAGTAAAATAATTGTTTAATGCAGCCAATGTGGAATGGTTACCATCACAAATAATTTCACCATACATATTTCTAATTCTATATGCTCCACCTACTAAACCATTAGCACGATGATTAAATGGTGTCATTCCATTATAAACATGTGTCATTGAACGTGCTCCATATGCAAAAGCTCTAGTAGCCTGCTCAAAAGTTGCTGCAGAATGTCCAATGCTTACTACTACACCATTTTCAGCACAATATCTAGTAAGAGCAAAATCATCATCAGTCTCTGTAGCCATTGTGATGTATTTAATTAAACCGTGAGCAGCTTCTTGATATTTTTTAAATTGTTCAATTGTAGGTTTAACGATATGTTGTTCTGGTTGAGCACCTTTATAGACCATATCAAGATAAGGTCCTTCAAAGTGAATTCCTAAAACCTCTGCCCCTTCATAACCGTCTTCAACAACTTTTGCAACATTAGCTACTGCATTTGTTAATACTTCTTCACTTTGAGTAATAGTTGTAGGAAGCAAAGCGGTAACTCCTTCACTAACAATATTTTTAAGCCAATATCTTAATCCGTCTTCTTTGGCATCGTTAGTATCAAATCCATATGCTCCATGACAATGAATATCAATAAATCCAGGGAGTATCCAATTGTTACCATAATCTTTATCTACTTCTTTTTCATTATAATCGTAGATACCAGCAATCTTTCCATCTACAACTTCAATTTGTCCTGAAACAAATTGATCAGCTAACCAAATCTTCTTACTTTGAATAATCATTTTATATATCCTCCTATTTATTTTTTGAAGTTTTAAACTTCAAATATATCATCTATAACTATATTATATCACTTTATTAATTTCAATACTTATACTTTTTAATTTAAATGGGTACTATTTTAATTATTAATAAATTCAATAATTTTAAGCAAACTAATTTTGTAATTTTCAACAAACTAATTATCACTTTTAGTTTAACTATTGTTTATTTAAATTTGATTGCTATAATGTGGATTGTAGATAATATAAAAGAAAAGGAGAAGAAAAATGACAAAAACTATTTTTGATATTAATGAAACTCAAATGGGTGAAACAAAAAGTACTTATACTTTAACTGAAATTTACCAACAACCTGCTACTTGGAAAAAAACATGTCAACAAATTACATCAATGAAAGATGAATTAAAAGCTTTTATTGATCAGGTAATTACTCAAGATGATTTTGATGTTATTTTAACTGGAGCAGGAACTAGTGAATTCGTAGGGAATACACTGTTCTCTTATTTGAACAAAAAATTAAATTATAAAGCTAAATCATATGGGACTACTGATTTAGTAGCAACTCCAGAAAATTATTTATCAAGAACTAAACCAACATTATTAATTAGTTTTGGTAGATCTGGGAATTCTCCAGAATCTGTTGGTGCAATCGATGTTGCTGAAGAAGTATGTGATAACCTATATCACTTATTTGTAACATGTAATAAAAACGGAGCTTTATCAAAAAGAGCTGCTGATAATGATCACTGCTTTGCTATCAATTTAACTGATGAAACTCATGATCAATCATTCGCTATGACTTCAAGTTTTTCTAATATGTATTTAGCAACATACTTATGCTTTAATTTAGATAATCTTGAAGAAGCTATTGCTGATGTAGAAAAAATTGCTGCTGCAGCACAAAACTTCTTAGATAATCAATATTCTGCAGCTAAAGAAATTGTTGATAGCTATAACTTTAAACGAATTGTTTACTTAGGAAGTAATGCATTAAAAGGAATTTCGCAAGAATCTGCATTAAAGATGTTAGAATTAACTGCTGGTGAAATTGTAACTATGTTTGATACTCCACTAGGATTTAGACATGGACCAAAATCAATCGTTGATGATGATACTTTAACAGTAGTTTATATTAGTGATAATGCATATTCTCGTCAATATGAAATCGATTTAATCAAAGAAATGAGCGGTCAAAGAAAAGGTAATAAGATCGTTGCAGTAATGAATGGAAAATGTGATGAAATCAAAGAACTAGTTGATTATGTTGTTGAATTTGATATTGATGGTAAACATGATAATATATTACTTGGTTTTGATTACATTGTTTTAGCTCAAACTGTAGCTGTATTGAAATCATTATCTATGGGTAAAACACCAGATAACCCTTGTCCAACTGGAGAAGTAAATCGTGTTGTTAAAGGTGTAATATTATATCCATACAGTAAAGGAGAATAGAAAAAATGTTAGGATTAATTGTAACTGGTCATGGAAATTTTGCTAGCGGATTACGCTCTTCACTAAAATTAATTGCTGGTGAAAAAGAAAATATGTGTTTTGTTGATTTTGAGGAAAAAGATAGTGTTGAAGATTTAGCTGTAAAATTATCTTCTGCAATCGACTCATTATCTAATGTTGATGGAATTTTATTTTTATGCGATTTAACTGGTGGTTCACCATTTAAAACATCTGTAGAACTTTCTGTAAAAAGTGATAAACAAATGGAAGTTATTGGCGGTGCAAATCTTCCAATGGTAATAGAATTATCTATGGCTAAAGAATTTGTTGATTCACTTGATGCATTAACTAATATGGCTCTTTCTACAGGTAAAGATAGTATCGTTCGTTTTACTTTCTCTGCCCATAAAGAAGAAACAAATGATGAGGATGGAATTTAAAGAATGAATTGGGAAGTTATTTTATGGACTTGCATAACGGTTGGTGTTTTACTTGCTGTTTGCGGAATAGTAATTATGATAATTTCTGCTACTAATATGAAAAAACGTCGTAAGGAAATTGGCGAAGTTCATACTACATTAAGAGTTGGAAATAAGATTCTTTTTGCAGGAGGCTTATATGGTCGAGTTGTAAAAATTTCAAATGATGAAACTATTGATGTAGAAATTAGTAAAGGGGTTATTGTAAAAGCTTCTCGATATAGTATCCAAAGTATTGAAAATAAATAAACGTATTTACAGGTTTGAAACTTGGAACTATTTTGATAGTATAAATTTATAAAAATAATATGAAATGACCTCCTAGATTATCAAAATGTGGATTTAGATTCAGAGTTTTATTTAAAAGTAAAAATTAAGAATTGTTACCATATGATAATAGGAGGTCATTGTAATTTATTTTGAAATGGATACTTATAAAAATATATTTAGTTTATATGTTTATAATAAATTTTCTAGACAAATATGCTAAATATGTTTTAAAGTCCATTGTAAATAAAAAACAAATATTTAAGATACGTACTATATATTAATTAATGAAATTGGTATAAAGTATGGTGTTCTTGTAGTACGAAGATACAGCAGCTGCACAAAAATAGGTAGGACAAGAATGATGATTTTGATATTTGTATGATTGTTACCGACCAAGTAAATAAAACATATAAATTTATATATATTCTTAATAATTTTTTGGTCATTAAAAAGTATGTTTATATACTGAAAGATACAAAGATTATATGAGAGATAATTGAATAGTAAATTATTGTGTTTGCATTTAAAAATTTCAAAAAATTAAAATGAATCACTGCGATGGCTTAAAGAGTTATAACTAGCATTATTATTTAAAGAAACAATGATGGTTCAGGATGATTCTTTTTATGGTAAAATTAATATTTACATAGATAGATCGTGAATTATCATAAAACGAATTTTATAAAGAGCAGGTTTCTAAACTGCGTGGCGCTATATGAATTGACATAGCAGTTGTAAGAAAACTAACGTGTTTTGTATTAAAGAATGTAAATTTAAAAAATATCAGTAAAATATTAAAAAGAAAGGATAGGGATGACTTAAAAAAGTATAAGCAGCAATGTTATAGTATTGAAAGGTAGACAAAGTTTTATAGATGCTTTTATATATTAATAATTAATGTGAATTGAGATTTATACTTGATAAAAGGTCATTCTATAACAGGAGAGAAAAGATGAAAAGGCTTTTGAGTGGTGCAGTAGCAGTGGCGCTTACACTATCTTGTTTTCCTTTAGCAAACAATAAAATCGAGGCTTTATCAAGTAAGGTTGATATAACGACTACTGATAATCAGGTTATTATTGGAAATGAGTATATTGAAAGACAATTTTCAATTGCTGATAACAAACTAGAGACAACAAGTATAGTAAACAAACGAACAGAAAACGAAAATACAATTTTTACACCTGCTAATGGTAGTGAAGAATTTGTTATTAAAACAGTTAAAGAAGAAAGAGAACCAATTTCTTTAGAAGCGATTGATCGTAGTAATTGGTCTGCGATTTCAGATAGTTATCAAAATGCTTCTGGAGCAAGTGATGGACCAGCATCTAATTTAATTGATGGTAATCTTAATTCAATTTGGCATAGTAATTATGGAGGGGGAACAGGTAGCAGGACTTTCCCTTATAATGTGTTATTTAATTTACATGAGCAAACAACTTTCCAATCATTTTCCTATACACCTAGGCAAAATGGTGAGGCAACGAATGGAAATCTTAAAGGTTATGAACTTTGGGTTTACAATGGATCTAATACTGAAGATCTAGCTTATGATTCTGATCAATGGCAAAAGGTTGCTCAAGGAAATTTTACTTACGATGGGGTAAATCCAATTTATGTTAATTTGGCTCAAGAAACTACAGCTACACAAGTTAAATTGGTAGCGCTTTCTGCAAACAATGGAGCGTCTTTTGCAGGTGGAGCTGAATTTAATCTTCATAAAGATAAAGCTCCAGAAATAGTGGATGATCGTTCTTTTGAAACTAGTGATTTAACATTGAAAGATGATGGTATAAAAGTTGAGGATACTACTGCAATTATTAATGAAGTTGAAAAAGTAGGTAAAAAAGTAACTTTTTCATTTGAACCATATGAATTTAAAAATGTTGAATATACAATTAATGAAGTAATTGTTATGTATGAAGGTGATCACTTCATGCGTAAATATATGGAAATTAGCGTTCCTGAAAATCAAGCAGAAAATGCGGTGATTGATTATATTGATTTGGAATCCTTTAATATAAATGAAAGTGATGTTAGCTGGACAATTCCAACAGGTAAAGGTGGAGTTGTTTCGATGGATGAATTTAAAGCTAATTTAGGACAACCAATTTATATTCAGGGAATGTTTATGGGATGTGAATTTCCAGTAGCTGATACACAGATTGTAGATAATAATGGATATATGCGGTATTATTCAGGAAAATCTTTTAACAGATTAGTTGAAGATAATCAAGCAGCTAATGTTGATGGTAAAGTTAATTATATGACATGGCAAACTGTCGCTGGTGCTGCAAGAAGTACTGAAAACGCTGTAATTCAAAGTGATTTCTTTGAATATATTAAATCTATTGCAACACCTTCAGAATTTAGAATTCAGTATAATTCATGGTTTGATAATATGATGTTAATTGATGATGAAAATATTCTTAACTCATTTATTGAAATAGATCGTGAATTGAATGCCACAGGTACTAGACCATTGGATTCGTATGTTGTTGATGATGGATGGAATAACTATAATGATACAAGAGTAGTTGATGCAGCACGTTCAGGAACGACATTAAATTCTACTGGTTTTTGGGAATTTAATAGTAAATTTCCTAATGGTTTAACTACATCAAGCGAATTAGTTAATAACTTTGGAAGTAATTTTGGAGTTTGGATTGGACCACGTGGTGGATACAATTTCTACGGCAGCTTAGCTGATATCTTAACTAAGAATGGAACAGGTAGTAAAGCTGGGGGATCAATTGATGTTGCTGATAGAGTATATGTAGAAAACTTTAAAGAAATGGCAATTAATTGGCAAAAAGAATATAAAGTAAACTATTGGAAATGGGATGGTTTTGCAGATACAGCTCAATATAATGCTTTTCCAGCTAGTGATGGAGTGCCTGGATATGCAAATAATCATATGACAGGTGGATATAAAAATATGTACCATGTGACTGATTTGTGGGAAGCATGGATTGATTTAATGGAAGCTGTTCGTCAAAGTGAAAAGGATGATAATATTAATAATTTATGGATCTCTTTAACTTGTTATGTAAATCCTAGTCCTTGGTATTTACAATGGGCTAACAGTGTATGGATTCAATGTACACATGACCGTGGAGACACTGGACCTATTAATAATAAAATGGATACAATGCTAACATATCGTGAAGCTGTATATTATGATTTTATTAAATCACATGAATTCCAATTTCCTCTTGCTAACCTTTACAACCATGATCCTGTATATGGTGTAGAGGGTACAGGTATTAATATTAATTCTATGACAGATGAACAATTTAAAAATTATTTATACATGATGTCAACTAGAGGAACAGGATTCTGGGAATTGTATTATTCAGATTCAATTATGACTAAAGGTAAATATGAAGTTAATGCTGAATTTTTAGCTTGGGCTGAAGAAAATTTCCACATTTTACAAAATGCAAAGATGATTGGTGGAAATCCAGCTAACGGTGTTAAGTTAGGTGGTATCGGTTCTTCAACAAATTATGATACTTATGGTTTTTCAGCTTGGGATGGTGAAGATGGAATTATTTCAATGAGGAACCCAGATACAACAGCTAAGACAATAACATTTACTTTAGATCGAAATATCGGTTTATCAGAATCTATTCAAGGAAAAACATTATATAATACATTAACTCATAGTTATAGTATGCCTGAAGATGGAAACGATGCATATCAAACATTTAATTATGGTGATGAAGTAACTGTTACTTTACAACCAGGTGAAACAAGAATTTGGTCTTTATCAACAACTTTAGATATAACTGCACCAAATTTTGCTAAACTTGCAACTGATGGTGATAAAACACTTATAGTTAAATTTGATGAAAAGGTAGTTGGAAATAGTTTTTCTGTTGAAGTTAATGGTAAAGAAGCTGAAATTGAACAAGTTAATAAGAGTGTTGATCAAGTAACTTATGAAATTGTTTTAGCAAATAAACCATTAAATGGTATGGAAATTGTTGTAAAAACAAATGACATTACTGATTTAAGTGGAAATGCAGTTAAGGATACTGATAAAACGGTTGTATATCATAAAAAGAATGCAGTTTTAACAGTTCAGTCTGAAACGTTATCAGGTCAAAAAACAGTTGGAACAGCAGCTAAGTCATTAAGTGATGATAATGGTTTTAGTGTTCTTGTCGATGTTAAAACAACAAATACTGATAAAGTTCTTGCTAAACAAACAAATGGTTATGAAGTAGGAATTGATGAAGATGGAAAAGCTTATTTTGCTTTAAATGGTGTAACAGCTAAATCAAAAGTAGCAGTTAATGATGATGAAAATCATACCATTCAAGCAGTCAAAGAAAATAATGGTATTTTAAAATTATATGTAGATGGAAATTTACAAAGTTCTGCATATAAGTTAGAAAATAAAACTTATGTAATTAATGCTGGTAAAACAGTAATTGGTAGTGATGGTTTTGAAGGAATAATTGGATTGAAAGTATTAGATACTGCATTAGGATATAATGAATTTGCAACTAATGAAGAAAGTGGATTGATTCCACAAGACAGAATTACTGCAACTGCAACATCATATGATAGTGGTGAAAGTGCAACACCTGATCGAGCTAATGATGGTAATACTAATACGTATTGGGCAAGTTCTGCTACTGAAAACAACACAGTAACTCCTCAATATTTGACATATGATTTAAATAATACTTATAGTATAAGTAAATTTCAATATATACCAAGATATGATTCAAATGTAATTTTAAATTGTACAGGAAATATTTTAGAATATGTAATAGAAGTAAGTAATGATGGTCAAACTTGGAACCAGGTTGCAACTGGAACAACAGTTAGAACTGATCGAGGTATAACTGATATTGATTTAGATAAAACTGTTGAAGCTAGATATGTACGTTTGGGTGCAACTGCAACTTATCATTGGCAGGCATCTAATGTAAATAAAATTCTTGCTGCCGCAGAGTTCAAAGTATATGGTCAAGAGAAAATTGATACAGCTTCTTTAAAAACAAGAATTGAAGAATTAGAAGCTGTAGATACATTAAATTCAACTACATCAAGTGTAGAAATTTTTGAAGATTTATTAGTTGAAGCTAATGAGGTGTTAAATAATCCAACTTCTCAAGAAGAAGTAGATGATATGGTATTATCATTAGTAAATGCTGAAAATATATTAGTTAAACGTGGTGATACTGATAGTTTAGTAGCATTGGTTAGTGAATATGATAATTTAAAAGAAAGTGATTATACAGTTGAATCATGGGCTGTATATACATCTGCTTTAAATGCAGCTAAAGCTATTATTGTAGATAATAGTAATAGTTCTCAAAACGATGTTGATCAAGTAAAACAGATGTTAATAGATGCTAAAAACGCTTTAGTAGCAGATGAAGTATTAGATACAAATAAGACAGCATTACAAATAGCTGTGGAAATGGCAAGTAATGTAACTGAAGAACAGTTGGATAAAGTAGTACCAGCAGTAGTTACAGAATTTAAGGCAGCATTACAAGAAGCTCAAGATATCTTAGCTAATGATAAGGCAACACA
>JAETPY010000085.1 GCA_021770925.1 Erysipelotrichaceae bacterium
TAAAAGAGTTGTCATTAATGTACAATCCAAAGCATTATAATCTATTGGAAATTTATGTAAGCTATGCTTATCAAGAGGATTAATAAAAAAGCACCCGCTAATTTGGGTGCTTTTTATAGGAAAATTGATGTTGTAAATTTAAATTATAAAATAGTTTTACAAAAAAAGTTATGCACGAGTTATGCACGATGATTTTTTTAATAAAAAAACCGCTCTAGATAGCGGGTTTTGATAGTTATGGCATCCTCAGTAGGAATCGAACCTACAACTTAACCTCCGGAGGGTTACGTGATATCCATTTCACTATGAGGACAGTACTTTGTAAGTATAACATTATTAAATACAAAAATAAATATTAAAAAATAGATTTTTAAAAAAAACGTTGGCTGTAAATAAAAAATAATTGACTAGGCAAATAAAAAATCCAAATCATAATAGTAAAAGTAGAATCTACTAATTTTAAATATATTAAAGCAATTGTAACATCACAACATAATAATAGTAAAATTGCAATAAATAAACTTTTAGAAGTCTTAAAACTATGATAAAGATTTAACAAACTAAAACATAGATATATAAGTGCTAAAATAATTAAAGGATCTATAAAAATAAAGCACAAAAAAGCAAATGGAATATAATTATAATATTTTAAAATACACATATATGCTAATTGAACCATAATAAATAAACAGACACCAATTAAATAATGATCTGTGAATAATAAGAAATAGTCGGCTGTAAAAGCTAATGCTGCTGCTAAAATAGCAGAATTATTAATACATTTTATAAATAGATAAATAAAGCAGTTAAAACTTGTTAACCATTTAATTATACTGCTATTAATATGATAAATATCAAAATATATAAATATACACCCAAGTATGATATTAATAAGATAAATCATTTAATCACCTCATAAATAAATTATTGCAAGGTTGTATATTTTTATCCTTTTTACTTAATAATAGTTTAATTTAAATAGAAAATAATTAACTAAATAAAAAAATATCTCCTATATTAGTAGAAATTTGTTAAAATAAAGATGGTGATATTTTATGAAAAAAAAGCATATATTTATAATGAAACCAAATTTACAAAATACTAAATTAGAAACAATGATAGTTTCTGTAATGAAAGGATATCATTACGAAATCATATATACAAAATATCCGCAGCATGCAACAAAAATTGCTAAAAGCTATCAAAAATGCAAATATCGTATTTATGCTGTTGGTGGTGATGGAATGGTACATGAAATTGTTCAAGGATTAGTAGGCAGCGATAATGAATTGGTCATTATACCTGCTGGCACAGGAAATGATTTTATTCGCACGATTGCAGATACTAGCGATCCTTACGAACTTTTAAAAATATCATTACACTTAAATGCACAGCCAATTGATTTGATTAAGGCTAATCATGTTTATTGTATCAATGTGTTTTGTTGTGCTTTTGATAGTGATATTGCAAATAATGTTCATAATTATCAACGAATCAAGTTTTTGCCAAAAGCATTACAATATGCAAATGTTTTAATTAAAAGAATGTCTAAATATCGTTTTTATCCAACTGTTCTTTATCAAAATGAAAAAAAGATTTATGAAGGAAATTTAATTGTTGGAGCATTTTGTAATGGAAAATATTTTGGCGGGGGTTTTAAAATTGGAAAAGATGCTAATATTAAAGATGGACTAATTGATATAAATCTAGTATCCAGCTTAAAAAAACGAGCTATACCATATTACTTATTTTTATTGTTTAGAGGCCAGCTTGAAAAAGGAAAACTATATTATCATAATAGGTTAAGGAAATTAGATATAGAGACAAAGCAAAAGGTTAATATCGATGGAGAAACCTACCCAGCAGGTAATTATCATTTAGAAATTGTTAAGAATTTGTTAAAAGTTGTATTATATAAATAAAAGAATTGACTTTTTTAGACAATCTGGCTATTATATAAAAAATAAAAGGGAGTAGCTGACACTCAGTGTTTACGCTTTCGTCAATACGATGATTTAATCATCCGGAACGTAATGAAATAGCGAGACTTTTATTGCATTTTTATTATGCAATAAAGGCCTCGCTTTTATTGCGTAAAAACAGGAGGTAAATAGATGAAAGCATACTACAACAAATCAATATCTGAGATTAGAAAGGAAATTAACGGTTCATTAAAACCGCTTAGTAGTGAGCAGGTAAAAAGAAATCAAGAAAAATATGGATTAAATGAATTAATTGAAGAAAAAGCTAAAAGTATTCCAATAGTTTTTATAGAACAATTTCAGGATTTTTTAGTTGTTATTCTTATTTTAGCTGCGCTAGTATCAGGTTTTTTAGGAGATTTTGAAAGTACCTTAGTAATTTTAATTGTAATAACGATCAATGCTGTTTTAGGTACAGTTCAAACAGTTAAAGCTAATCAATCATTAAATAGCCTTAAAGAATTATCAGCACCTAATGCTAAAGTTTTACGAGATGGTAAAATTATTGAAATTTCTAGTAAAGAAATAACTATTGGAGATGAGGTTTACTTAGAAGCTGGTGATTACATTCCTGCTGATGGAAGAATCATTGAAAATGCAAGTATGAAAGTAGACGAAAGTGCTTTAACTGGTGAAAGTTTAGCGGTTGAAAAATCAACTGTAATTATTGAAGGAAAAGTACCTTTAGGTGATCGGACGAATATGGTGTATTCTGGCAGTTTTGTAACTTATGGTCGGGGCAGTTTTTTAGTTACAGGAATTGCAATGGAAACAGAAGTTGGAAAAATTGCGCAGTTATTAAAAAGTACTTCTGAAAAGAAAACACCATTACAAGTAAATCTTGATAATTTTGGTAAAAAATTATCAATTATTATTATGGTTTTTTGTGCTTTATTATTTATTCTAAATATTTTACAGGGTGGTAATACAGGAGATGCTTTTATGTTTGCGGTGGCTTTAGCTGTTGCTGCAATTCCTGAAGCCTTAAGTTCAATTGTTACAATTGTATTATCTTTTGGAACCCAAAAAATGGCTAAAGAAGGTGCAATTATTCGTAAATTGCAGGCTGTTGAAGGATTAGGAAGTGTTTCTGTGATTTGTTCAGATAAAACAGGAACTTTAACTCAAAATAAAATGACAGTTGAAGATTACTATATTGAAGAAAAAAGAGTTTTAGCCCATGATATTGATCCTTTAGATCCTTTACACAAAGATTTAATGCGATTAAGTATTTTGTGTAATGATGCTACTAATATTGATGGTCAAGAAATAGGTGATCCCACAGAAATAGCCATGATCAATTTAAGCGAAAGTTTGAAAATACCAGCTAAACGAGTTAGAGATGTTTATCCTCGCTTAAGTGAACTGCCGTTTGATAGTGATCGTAAAATGATGTCAACTTTACATCTTTTAAAAGATGGTTATACGATGATTACTAAAGGAGCAGTTGATGTTTTAATTAAAAGAGCTAAATATATTCGTAAAAATGGACAAATTTTACCAATTACTAAAGATGATATAAAGAATATTAATGATATGAATGCGGAGTTTTCAAAAAATGGTTTACGAGTTTTAGCATTTATGTATCGTAAATTTGATCAAGAGAAAGTTTTGACGCTTGAAGATGAAAATGATTTAATCTTTTTAGGCTTGATTTCAATGATGGATCCACCAAGAAAAGAAAGCGCTAAAGCAGTTGAAGAATGTATTCAAGCTGGAATTATTCCAATTATGATTACTGGTGATCATAAGGTTACAGCAGCTGCTATTGCTAAAAGAATTGGAATTTTAACTGATGATTCACAAGCGGTTGAAGGAAGTGAAATCGATCATTTAAATGATGAACAGTTACTGCAGTTTGTTGAGGATAAGCGGGTTTATGCACGAGTTTCGCCAGAACACAAGATTCGAATTGTTAAAGCGTGGCAGGAGAGAGGAAATATTGTTTCGATGACTGGTGATGGTGTTAATGATGCTCCCGCTTTAAAACAGGCTAATATTGGAGTGGCTATGGGAATTACGGGTAGTGAAGTTTCTAAAGATGCTGCTTCTATGGTTTTAACAGATGATAATTTTGCAACGATTGTTAAAGCAATCGAAAATGGTCGAAATATTTATGGACATATTAAAGATGCAATTCAATTTTTATTATCAGGGAATTTTGGCGGGATTTTAGCTGTGTTATATGCTTCGATCATGGCTTTACCAGTACCTTTTGCACCTGTACATTTATTATTTATTAATTTGCTTACGGATAGTTTACCAGCGATTGCTTTAGGATTAGAACCACATAGTAAAGAGGTTATGAAAGAAAAACCTAGATCGATGAATGAACCTATTTTAACTAAATCATTTTTGGTCAGTGTAGGAATTGAGGGATTTGTAATTGCATTAATGACAATGACTGCTTTTATGATTGGGTATCAAAATGGTAATACAACTTTAGCTAGTACAATGGCTTTTGCAACACTTTGTTTATCAAGATTAGTACATGGTTATAATTGTAAGTCAAAGAAACCAATCTTATTTAAAAAAGGCTTTTTTAATAATAAGTTTTTACAAGGGGCATTTTTAATTGGTTTTGTTTTAATTACTTTAGTTGTTACGATGCCGTTTTTACAAACAATTTTTAAAGTACAGACATTAAATATAGAACAGTTAATGATTGTTTATGGTTTAGCATTAACTAATTTACCAATCATTCAAATAATTAAAGGAATTAGAAATAGATAAATTATATATTATTGTTGAAAATAAATAATGATTAAAAAAGGAAAGTTAAAAATATCTTTCCTTTTTTTGTAACCTTTATGGTATATTTATTGTCTATATAATGAATCGATTCAAAGGAGGTATCAATTTGAAGAACAATGTTGAATTGAACATTGATATGATTATTGAAGAATATAGTCATTATGTATTTACTATTGTTTATAATATAGCAGGTGATATATTACCTTATCAGGATATAGAAGAGATTATTGCTGATACATTTTATCTTTTTTGGAAGAATCAAAATAAGATTCGAACAAATATGAAGTCCTATTTATCAACAATCGCTAAAAACTGTACTTATAATAAATTAAAACAAAATAAGCAGTATATTGAATATGATGATCGGGTTTTAAATAAACAAGGATATAAGGAAATTGAATTTGATCAAATGTTAATTATTGAGGAAAAAATGAAACGATTAACAGATCAAGAAAAAGAAATATTTCATCTTTATTATATTGAAGGATATAAGGTCAAAGAAATTGCTAAAATGAAAAATCAAAAAACTAATCATATAAAAGTACAATTACATAGGATTAGAAAAAAATTAAGGAGAAAAGAGTAAATGAAACAAATTGATACTGATAAAATTAAAGCTATGGCTAATGATCGCATTGCTTATACTCTTTATGAAAGGAATAGAAATATGAAAAAAATGAAATTAAAAAAAATTGCATTTAGTATTGCTGTATGTGTTTTAATATTAGGTGGAATTGGTACAGTTGATGCTACAACTGATGGCAAAATTAGTAATACCATCAAAAATACAATTAAAGTAATTTTTACTGATGAAAATAATCAGGAAAGAGAAATGACGGGAGAACAGTATGTTGATGAAAATGGCGACATTTGGATCAAATATAAACATGAAACGAAACAATCGAATCAGGAGATAGACATAAATAAAAGTGAATTAGAAAAAGAAGGTCTTGAAACTGAGGCAAAAATAAAGGATTCGGATGGTGAAACAAATACAGAAATTACGATTCAAGATAAATAGAATAATAATTATAATCTCACATTAGTCACAATTGATAAAATATGTGAGATTTTTATTGTAAAAAGATCAAACACTGTAATAACGAATATTATTTTAAAATTTATAAATGCTAAAAATTAAGTAATGGAAAATACTTCAATATGAAACTAAAATAATTTTTGACAAATACAACATTCTCTATAAATAATGAGGAAAACGATTATTATTTTATAGTATAATTACAGCATAATAAAAAAGGATTTTGTATACATGATAAAAACAATTTATAACAATAGGGATATAATGGTAATATTGTCTGGACATATTAATTTTTATCAAATACAGCTAAATTATTTGATGTTTTGAAACCAGTAAATTATGAATATTATAATTTCTTTTTTAGATGTGATAAATCAATTTAAATTGAAAAAATAGCACTTGCCTATATTTATAATGTTTGCTCATACATAAAGAAACTATGAAAATAAAAATCTTTATGTTCAAAAATTTCTATAATAAACTAACTGGGAATTGTGAATAATATGAGCGGGGAAAAATATGAAGCACAAGAATTTAAACAAGAGGTTGTTGCAGAAGATATTAAACATTATGTTCTACATGAAGAAGATGAATTCAATGCTGTTGTAAATGATTTGATAAAATTTATAATGGATACTAATATGATACTTGATAAAGATAAGGTACAATTATTTCTAAAAACAACAATTGGTGAAGTGTTTTCCAATGCTTGTATTCATAATAATATAAATGAGTATTATTATTTTAAGGATATCATATTTGAAGATGAAAATTTCTATTTAATAGTTAATGTTGTTGATTACGGTAATACTATTACTATTACCAGAAATGTAGAGTTATATTTTCGTAATAAAAACAAAATTTCTCAAGATTGTTGTATTGAATGGGCTATAGAGGCAGGAAACACAACAAAAGAAGGAAGTGGTGGATATGGACTATCAACACTTTTGGATTATGTAAAAAAGCAAAAGGAGATTTAATAATATTATCTGGAAATGAAATTCTTCGTATGAAAAATGGACATAATGATTTTCAAAATAAGTTATCGGGATTTTTTCCTGGTAGAGCTGTTTTAAGATTAAATTATATGATTTGGATAATTGCTTTACATATGATGAAAAAAACAGGACACTTTCTACTAGGAGAATAAGTCTAAGTGATATATAATATATTAAAATGAGGGTGATAGAAAATGGAAAAGATGTTATGGAACAAATTGAGATTGAAAATGCAGATAATGATATTCTAAAAAAATAAAAATAGTTAAAGATGGAGCTTTTTTGAAGAAAGCTGATTTAGATGAGTAAAAAAATTTTTTTAGATACATGTATATGGATGTAATTATGTGTATTATTAAATTCTCAAAATTCTTATGAAATTTCTCAAAGTAGTAAAACAACTCAGTTGTTAAGTAATCTGATGACAAATGGAGTGGAAATAGTTTTTTTGAATTATCAAATTGTTGAATTAATGCAGGTGATGATGAAAACTAAAATGAAAGAATGTAATAAAGATTTGAAAGCAAATAACGTATCTAGGGTAACAAATATAAAGAAATTTAGAAATAATCCTAATTGTCAAAGTTATCTTTAGCAAGCATTATTAGTTTGTGAAAGCACATATGAAGATATAAAAAGAATGTCATTAACTATAGATGAGTATTCAATTGATATAAAACAAATAATTGAATTTTTAGAAAAATTAGATGTAAATGATTGTATATATTATGAATATTGTAAAAAAAATGAAATTGATTTATATACGTTTGATAGTGATTCTGCAAATTTAAATCAAAAAATTATTAAAGTTATATAGATAAAAATGATGTTATACTCATTATTTTGAGGTATAACTTTTTTATATGATTAGTAATAAAGCCAATATTATTATTTCATTACAAATTATTGTTCATTTTGAAAATCGCTATTACATAACTTTCGGATAGTTTGAATCAATAATTACATCAAAAATAAATTTATAGGTAGTATATGTATATAATATGACTAAAAATATTTTGTGATAAGATTTTAAAAAATCAAAATGTACAAAATAGTGAAGTTAATATGCTTAATCATATTAAAATTACAAAAGTTTTCTGTAAATATCAAAGAAATAAAAAGATAATCAAAAATACCGATCAAACATTAATATACAAGATAAGATATTAAAATTTATTACTTTACGCATTAAATTGAATACTTTTTCTTTAAGATGAGTTATAATAGGAACAAATGAGGTGAAAAGAGTGGAAATAGCATTAAAAACAGATTCAAGAAAAGTAAAGCCTGGTGATACGTTTATTGCCATTGTCAATGTTGTAAGAGATGGTCATGATTATATTGAACAAGCAATAAAAAATGGTGCTGTTAAAGTAATTGTTGAACATGGAAATTATAGTGTTGAAACTGTAGTGGTTAAAAATACTCGAGAGTATTTAGAAGAATATCTTTATAAAAATTATTATCCTTTAATTAAAGATATGAAATTAATTGGAATAACAGGAACTAATGGTAAAACAACAACATGTTTAATGATTTATCAAATTTTAAAGATGTTAAAGCAAAATGCAGCTTATATGGGTACAGTTGGTTTTTATTATAAGGAAGTTAGACGAAAAATGGTAAACACAACACCAGATGTTGATGTATTATATAGTATGTTATTAGAGGCTAAAGAAGCGGGTGTTGATTATTTTGTTATGGAAGTAAGCTCTCATGCATTGGATAAAGAAAGAATTTATGGTTTAGAGTTTGATGAGGTGGCTTTTACTAACTTAACTCAAGATCACTTAGATTATCATAAGACATTAGAGAATTATGCTAATGCTAAAAGAAAATTGTTTACAAAAACAAGAAAAAATAAAATAGCGATTATTAATGGTGATGATCCCCACTGTCAACATTTTATATTACCAGAAAATAATAACATTATTATTAGTGAAAACACTGGTGATGTGAAGATCGATGAAATGAGTTTTTCTCATTTAGGTACATCATTTAAATTTTCGTATTTAGATAAAAAATATGAAGCTGTATTGAATATGGTTGGTAGATATAATATTTATAATTATTTAATTGCACTGCTTTTAGTGAATAAATTGGGATTTGAAATTGGAAATATTTTATCATTAAATGAGAGTTTAAAAGCACCATCAGGACGAATGGAACTAATTAAATATGGAACTAACAGTATTTTTGTAGACTATGCTCATACTCCAGATGCGGTTAAAAATGTTTTAGTCAGTGCTCAGGAATTTAAAAGTGGCAGAATAATTACGATAATTGGTTGTGGCGGTAATAGAGATGCTTTAAAGCGTCCTATTATGGGTAAAATAGCGGTTGAAAATAGTGATTATGTTATCTTTACTAGTGATAATCCGCGAAAAGAAGAACCGGAAGCAATTTTAAATGATATCGTTGCTGATTTATCTGTTGATAATTTTGAAGTTATAGTTGATCGTAGAAAAGCAATCATCAAAGGTATGGCTATGCTTGAACATAATGACATCTTAATGATCTTAGGTAAAGGGCATGAAGATTACCAGGAAACTAAAGATGGTAGACATCATTTTAGTGATCAAGAGGAGGTGTCCAAGTATGTTGGTGAATATCCGTCTATTTAAAATAAATGATTATGATGAAGTTTATGATTTGTGGAAAAACTCAGTTGGCGTGGGATTGAGAAGTTTGGATGATAGTTTAGAAGGAATTAGAAGGTTTTTAATACGTAATCCTAATACAAATTATGTTGCTTTAATAGATGATAAAATCGTTGGAGTAATTATGGCGGGTAATGATGGAAGAAGAGGTTATATTTATCATTTAACTGTTAAAGAAGATCATCGGCGTAAAGGTGTTGCAAGTAACTTAGTTAATAAATGTTTAGAGTCATTGAAAGTCGAGGGAATAAACAAAGTAGCTTTAGTTGTTTTTAGCAATAATGAAATAGGTAATACGTTTTGGCATAAATTAGGGTTTATTCAACGAGATGATTTAGTTTATCAAAATATAACTTTAAATGATAAAAATATTTAAAAAATATTGAATACTACTTTAGCTTATTAATATTTGTTGCTATGTAGTTGTGTAAATATGAATAAGTGTGTAAGTCCAAACAGGTAAGAGACTTACGCATTTTTATTTTACTGTATATAAATTTCTTATTATAATGGTTCATGATAAGTAATTTATTATGATGAAAAAATTTTACTTGTTTTTATATGCGGTAACTAAATATATTGACTTTTATTTAAATTGTGAAAGTGGAGTGTATTATTGAATTTGGTGGATATGTTTAAAGTAATGTTACACAAAAATATCATTATGCAGTTGATTTTAATATAAATATTCTCTAATTTATAATAACTGTTTTAGGGTAAGATGATTTTCTTATCCAGTTTTATTTTTGGTAAGTATTAGACTTTTACAAGTTAGGTTTTCTTAATTTTCTTGGTTCAAACTATTATTGATAATTTGTGTTTTTATTAATTGATTTATAAATTTTTAAAAGAAAAGTAAAAAATATAAGTTTATTAATAACTAATTTATTAACTATTAATCAATTTAATTAAATTTGAAGATTTTTTAATATATTATAAACTAAAATAATTCATTTTAAAATCTAATTTTACTGTTATTATAATAATATGGTTAAATATATGTATTGTTGAATAAATATAATATTTATGATAACATCATTAATATGAAAACATTTTCCAAATATAAAATGTAAAGGGGATAAAGGTTATGAAGAAATGTTTTAAGGTTTTATCAATTTTAGTCTTATCAGGATCATTAATGTTTACAAATATTATGCCATCATTTGCTGCTAAGATTGCTACTAAAAGTACACCATATGGCACATTATATGGCAGTATTGATGCTGGTGTCAGCTCAATCTATGGTGGAAAATTTTGTTCTGGTGTTACCAGAATCGATCAAAAAGTTAATAGAATTATATTTTCAGTCGAAGCAAAAAAAACAAGTACTGGTGAAACTATTGGCGATGATCGTTTTTCAAATAGTAATGCAACAAGTGTTGGTGGAACTTATGAAGTAGGCGGTTATAGTAATACAAGACTTACATTTTATGGAACTCATGATGCCATTCATACAAATGGCTATGCTGTATATACATCAACACAATATTAATTATATTTAATCTTAAATATTTATTAAATTATTTTTTTCGGGAAATGTTTTCAAAATTGAAAGTTGAAAGGAAAATTATATTTGTAGTAAATGTTTATGATAAAAAAAAGATTAGTTTTTTTAGTGTTATTACTATTAATATCAGGATGCAGTCATTCAAAAATAGAAAAAAATTTTGGAAAAACGATTGATAATAGTAATAAATCTATTGAAAAAATTTTAGAAAATTATGAATTAATAGATTATAAAATATATAATAATGAATTTATAACTATTGCAGCAAATAAAGATCATGCTGATTTAATAGTATATTCATTAAAAGATGAACAAACTATTTTAAAAGAAAAAATTCATGATGGTCCTTTAATCAAAGCGACGATAACAATATTATCAAACGGTTTTACAATAAACTGTGGTAATAATCTTTATACTAGTATATATGATAAAGAATATAAATTAATAAAATCTGTAGACTTTTCTAATTATAATGCTGATTCTATTTTACCTACATGTATTTCTCAAGATTTAAAATACGCTGCCTTTTTAAAAGAAGATAATTCATTAAACCTATTAAATCTTGAAAATGATGAAATAACTAATATTTTAACACTAGATAATAATTTAAATAAGTTGAATGCTATTTTTGAAATAGCTTTTTTAGATAATAATACGCTATGTTACACAGGGGCAACTTATCTAGAATATGGTGAACAGTCTACTAGCTGTTATGGAACTATTGATATTAATTCACATACTTATGAAAAAATAAATAGTAGTGCAGTAACTTTATCTACATATGAAAATAAAGTATTGATTCATAATCAAGCTGTAGCGCCTGAAGAAAACAGTAAAAGTATTAGCTACTATTTTGATGGAACAAAGGGTAAATCATTAACAATGTCTTTGGATGATTCAGTAAATGCTCGTTTAACATCATCAGGAATTATAATCATTGAATCAGGAGATATAGGGGTTATTGAACCAAAAGTAATATTTAATGATAAAGAATATACATCATTCGATAAAAAGTATACCTTTTTAACAAATTGTGTTTATTATAATAAAAAATTATATTTATATGGATATGTTAATGAAGAATTAATATTTAGTATAATGGAGATTGAATAAGTGTGAAAAATAATTGAACCCAATCGTGAGTAAAAACACAAAAAAAGACGAACTTAAAAACAAGTTCAGTTTTATTTAGAAAAAACAGAATATTATTTAGGAATATCTTGAA
>JAETPY010000086.1 GCA_021770925.1 Erysipelotrichaceae bacterium
AATAACTATTTTTCAACTTTGATTTAGAAATAATAGAAAAGGTGGTTGTCTTAGTTTTAACAAACACCTTTTCTTAATTCTATGATATTTCGTTTTCTCTTAACTTAATACCATTGGCAAAATACTATTCATATTTTTTAAATAATATAAAACTATTAATATGATTAAAATATATAAATTTTTTATATGTGTTGAGATGTTTTTATCGTTATAGTGAGTAAAAAGATTGATGATATTTATTATTCTAATCGTAATAGTTATGATAGAAGGTATTTTCTTTACTATAAAAATATATTGATTAAAACAATATGATTTAGTATTTTCATTAATTAGAAATAATGATTTTAATAAAAAATCAAAAAACTTATTGCAATATAAGTTTAAACATGCTATTATAAATAGGCAGTTGAGGAGACGGAGACATACTCAAGAGGCTGAAGAGGCGCCCCTGCTAAGGGTGTAGGTCGGGAAACTGGCGCGAGGGTTCAAATCCCTCTGTCTCCGCCATTCAATTGGTCTGGTAGTTCAGTTGGTTAGAATGCCGCCCTGTCACGGCGGAGGTCGCGGGTTCGAGTCCCGTCCAGACCGCCAATTAGATACTGAGTTCTGTTAAACAGAACTTTTTTATATTAATAAAAGCAAATCCTAGGATTTGCTTTTATTAATATAGGCATACATGATAGCAATCATTGTTTTAGAATCAAAGATATCACCACTGATAACTTTTTGATATGCTTCATCAATGTTCATTGCAATAACATCTATTTCTTCATCCTCATCACAGGCTAAAGGGTTTTCTACTTTGAAGACATTTTTAGCTTCATAAATATATAACCACTCATCACTATAACCAGGTGTAGGTAAAAATTTAGCAATTCTATCAATACTTTTAGCGCTATATCCAGTTTCTTCTTCCAATTCCCTTAAAGCACAAATTTCAGTATTTTCATTCAATTCTAATTTACCAGCAGGAATTTCTAAAGTGTATGTAGCGTTAGGATAGCGAAATTGTCTAACTAGTAATATTTTATTATTAACAACTGCTAAAACCCCTACACCACCTCGATGTCTAACTACTTCTCTTGTGGCTTCATTACCATTTTCACAAATTACTTTATCTTTATAAACTTTAATGATTTTACCGTCATAGATTAATTGACTATTAATTTTCTTTTCCATTAGTTTCACCTCAATAAAATTATAACAAAAAAGTATGCGGGGGTGCATACTTTTTTATATTATTTCACGTAAGGGTGATAATAGGGGGTATGTAAAGTGAATCATCTTCACTTGACGATATTATTATATCATTCAGTCCAAAAAATGTAAAGGGTTTCATTAAAATAGTTAGGTATTTGTTTGTAAAATTTGTTATAATGGTTAGCGGTGATAAATATGAAGAAAATTCAAATAATGGAAAATGATGCTAATCAAAGAATTGATAAATATTTAAAAAAACTTTTGGTCAATGCACCAGTTAATTTTATTTATAGAATGTTTCGAAAAAAAGATATTAAAGTAAATGGAAAAAGAGTAGATGAAAAATATATTTTAAAGGTTAATGATGTAATAGAGATGTTTTTATATGAAAATAAGTTTCAAGAGTTTACAGCGACTAAAAATATTTATGATGTAGCAAAAACATTTAAAGTTCTATATGAGGATAAACACGTTTTAATTGTTTATAAACCAGCTGGCTTATTAGTTCATGAAGATGCTAATGAAAGTGTTAATACTTTGACTAATCAGGTGCTGAGTTACTTAGCTAAAAAGAATGAATTGGATTTAGGACGAGAAAATACTTTTATGCCAGGACCAGTTCATCGTTTGGATCGTAATACTAGCGGAATCGTAATTTTTGGTAAAACGTTAGCTGCATTGCAGGACTTAAACGAAATGATTAAACAAAGACATTGTATTGAAAAGAGTTACTTAACGATATGTAAGGGAAAACTGGATCAAAAGCATAATTTAACAGGTTATATGATAAAGCTTGAAGATCAGGCTCAAGTACGACTAGTAAGTAAAGACTATCCAGGTGCTTTAACGATGAAAACGATTGTAAAACCATTAAAATATAATGAGAATTATAGTTTGGTTGAGGTAACTTTAGTAACAGGACGAATGCACCAAATTAGAGTTCATCTTGCCAGTATTGATCATCCTGTTATTGGAGATCGTAAATATGGAGATTTTGAATTAAATAAATTAATAAAAAAACAATTTGGCTTAAATAATCAGCTTTTACATGCTTATAAGATCAAGTTTGTTAAAACATTTGGAGTATTAGATTATTTGCAGGATAAAGAGATATTATGTCCAGTACCCGACTTATTTAAAAAAATAGAGAAAAGTTTATTCTAGACACCTTTTAATACCAATTACTTTATTGTATAATTATCTATATACGTACAGGAGGAAGAGTATGAAATATTTTATTGGAATTGATTTAGGCGGGACAAATGTTCGGACTTTATTAGTTGATGAAAACGGTACAACATTTAGTGAAGTGAAAGATAATACAGAAAGAGATAATGGTCCCGATTATGTATGTGCTAAAATAATTCGTCAAATTGAGAGTTTAGATACTAACGTTTGTGGCGGTTTAAACGGGGTTAGTGGAATTGGTATAGGTGTTCCAGGACCTGTCGATACTGTAAAAGGAACAATGATCATGGCAACTAATTTGCCAGGGTTTGAAAACTATCCAATTTGTGATAAATTGGCTGATCGTTTTAATTTGCCGGTATTTATTGATAATGATGCTAATGTAGCAGGGTTGGCAGAAGCCCTGTTAGGAGCTGGGAAAAATTATCCGACTTGTTATTATGTGACTGTTTCTACAGGAATTGGTGGTGCTTTTATTGTTGATGGTAAATTAGTATCAGGTGGTCGAGGTCATGCAGGAGAAATTGGAAATATTATTGTTAAAAATAATGGTTATAAATTTGGGGCTCTAAATCCAGGTGCTGCCGAAGGTGAAACTAGTGGAACCGCAATTACAAGAAAAGGTAAAGAGTTATTAGGAGAAGATAAGGTTAATCATGCTGGAGATGTTTTTAGGTTAGCGAGTGAAGGTGATTTAAAAGCTCAAAGTATTGCTGATGAATGTATATCTCAATTAGCTTCCTTATTTGCAAACATTGCTCATACTGTAGATCCGCATTGTTTTGTCATTGGTGGAGGTGTAATGAAGTCAAAAGAATATTTCTATGATAAATTAGTTGAACAATTCAATTCAAAGATTCATGTAGGAATGCGGGGACATATTCCATTACTAACAACCAAATTAGAAGATTGTGGAGCAATTGGAGCAGCAATGTTGCCAATGTCAAGACTTGGATAAGAAGGGAATTAATTTCCTTTCTTTTTTATTACAGAAATGTTATTATATGCAAGTGAGGTGACAAGAATGTCAAAAAGAGTAGTATTAGGATTAAGCGGTGGTGTTGATTCAGCAGTAGCTGCTTATTTATTAAAGAAACAAGGCTATGAGGTCATTGGTGTTTTTATGCGTAATTGGGATAGTCAGCTTAATAATGATATTTTGGGTAATCCCACTAATGATGATGATATTTGTCCTCAGGAACAAGACTATAATGATGCCAAAGCAGTAGCTGAGTGTTTAGGAATTGAAATAAAGCGAGTAGATTTTATTAAAGAATATTGGGATAATGTTTTTACTTATTTTTTAGATGAGTATCGTAAAGGAAGAACACCAAATCCAGATATCCTTTGTAACAAGCATATTAAATTTAAAGCCTTTTTAGATTATGCTAAAACATTAAATGCCGATTATATCGCTACTGGTCATTATGCACGTGTAATTCATCAAGATGGTAAAGATTCGATTATGCTCAAGGGCTTGGATAATAATAAAGATCAAAGTTATTTTTTATGTCAGTTGAATCAAAGACAGTTACAAAATTCATTATTTCCATTAGGGGAAATTGATAAGAAGGAAGTAAGACGTCTTGCTCACGAATTAAATTTACCTGTTGCTAATAAAAAAGACAGTACTGGAATTTGTTTTATTGGTGAACGTGATTTTAAAGAATTTTTACAAAACTATATCCCAGCGCAACCAGGAAAGATGGTTGATATTGAAACAGGCAATGTTATAGGTGAACATTCAGGAATTATGTATTATACAATTGGACAACGTAAAGGCTTAGGAATAGGAGGACCAGGAGCTGCCTGGTTCGTTGTAGGAAAAGATTATGGTAAAAATGTTTTGTATATTTGTCAAGGTGACCAAAAAGACTGGTTGTATTCTACAGGGGCTTTAATAAGTGATGTAAACTGGATATCTTCAAATAAGCCAGTTAAAAAAATTGCATGCAATGCAAAATTTAGATATCGTCAAATGGATAATCCAATTCAATTAGAATTTATAGATAAAAATACAGTGTATTTGACTTTTGATAAACCTGTAAAAGCAGTAACTCCAGGACAGGCTGCTGTCTTTTATGATAGTGATATTTGTTTAGGAGGAGGAACGATCGAAACCGTCTATAAAGATGGTAAACCGATTGAATATTTATAATGATTGAATATACTGGTTATATTAAGAAGATTCGCTTTTATAGTGAGTCTTCTAATTATCTTGTGGCTTTAATTGAAGTTGAACAGGAAGATAAATTAATTACAATGAATGGATACATGAATAATTTTAATGATTATGATAAATATTTATTTATTGGTGATTATGAGATCCATCCTAAATATGGTAAACAGTTTAAACTAAATGAATATCGAATTATTTTAGCTAAGGAAAGCGATGAAATCGTAAAGTATTTATCTAGTCCGTTGTTTAAAGGAATTGGTAAAAAGTTAGCACAACAGATTGTTGATAGTTTAGGAGAAGACTGTTTATCAAAAATAAAAGCTGATAAGCATAGTTTAGATCTTGTAATTGGAATGACTGAAAAACGTCGAGATACAATATATGATACTTTAACAAATAGTGATTACGATCAAGAAGTGATGCAGTTTTTTATGGGACATGGAATAAGTTTGAAAAATTTAGGCTTAATCCAAGGCTTTTATCAGGAAAAGACATTAGATGTTTTACAGAATAATCCTTATCAATTAATAGAAGATATTGATGGTATTGGTTTTAAAACAGCCGATGATCTAGCTTTAAAGACAGGTGGATCTTTGGATGATCCAAATCGTATCAAAGCAGCAATTGTTTATAGTATTAAACAGTATGGTTTTAATACTGGTAGTACATTTTGCTTAATTGATGAGATAATAAATATGTTTAGTAAAATTATTTATAATCTTGACGAAGCAGTATTTTACGATTATTTAGAGGAATTGATTGAAGAAGGATTAATTATTAAAGAAGATGAGCGTTATTATTATCATGAAATGTATGAGGCTGAAAGAAATATCGCAAAATATTTAAAAGCCAGAATTAATCGTCCTGATGAATTATTTGACGAAAATGAAGTGCATCGTTTATTAAAAAATTATGAAAAAAATCAAGGCATAACATATGCATTAAAACAAAAAGAAGCATTAAACTATTTTTTAAAATCATCAGTAATGATTTTAACTGGTGGACCAGGTACTGGTAAGACAACGATCGTTCAAGCATTATTAAAAGTCTATACGGTTTTATATCCAGAAGATAAAATTGGTTTGGTTGCCCCTACAGGAAGAGCTGCTAAACGTTTAACCGAATTAACAGGAATTAGTGCATGTACGATTCATCGGTTATTAAAATGGGATTTACATAGTAATACTTTTGCAGTGAATAAAAATAATCCTTTAGATATAGATGTTTTAATTATTGATGAGTTTTCGATGGTTGATTGTTTGCTTTTAAGTAAATTATTTGAAGCAGGACGAAAAATTAATAAAATATTATTTATTGGGGATTATCATCAATTACCTTCTGTTGCTCCTGGTAATGTTTTGCAGGATTTAATGGAAGCTGGAGTGAAAACTATTGAATTAGATGAAATATTTAGACAAGCTAAAGATTCAGGAATTATTCAGTTAGCTCATCATATTATCAGTAACGAAATAGAAGATATGGAAATTTTTAGTCAATATCGGGATATAAATTTCTTTTCGTGTGTAAACTATGATGTTATTAAAAATGTTAAAATGATAGTAAAAAAAGCTTTAGATGAGGGTTATGATGCTAATGATATTCAGGTATTAGTTCCGATGTATCAGGGAATAGCAGGAATTGATGCTTTAAATGATGCTTTACAAGATATATTTAATCCTAAAGATGAATTTGCTGAGAGTTATAAAATAGGTCGGATTGAATATCGTGTAGGAGATAAAATTTTACAGTTAAAAAATCGACCTGACGATGATGTGTTTAATGGTGATATTGGTACTCTGATCGATATTTGTCGAAAAGATAATTTTGAATATCTTCAAGATACTTTAATTGTTGATTTTGATGGTAATTTGGTCGAATATACATCACAAAATTTTAATACAATTACACATGCTTACTGTATGTCGATTCATAAATCTCAGGGAAATGAGTTTAAAATTGTAATTATGGCAGTGTTATCAGATTATTATATCATGTTAAGGCGAAATTTATTGTATACAGCAATAACTCGTGCTAAACAATCTCTCTTTATTTTAGGAAATTCTAAAGCATTTATGCATGGTCTTAATAATTATCAGGATGGTCGTCGTAAAACAACTTTGAAAATGCGTTTTGAAAATAGTAAAGAATTAAGTGTGTATGATTTTTTAGAATCATGACAAACTAAACTGAGGTGAGAATATGTTAGCAAGAAATAAATTACTGATTGGTTTAACTGTTGCTTCACTGATGATTTTGTTTAGTGAATGTGAATGTGTTGAAGATATGATGGATAATTTAAAAGCAAAGATGTAAGATGAGACTTGAAAAATAAATATGGATAGTTTATAATTTGGTAAATCGTTGAAAAAGAAGAGTACTATAAGGATGTTTTAAGAGATGGTATGGCTGGTGAAAATACTGAACATGTTTATAGGAAAGCTACTTTGGAGTGTAATTAAAAATTACCGCGTAAGCTGCGTTACTAGCTAAATGAGGGCATGATTTATCATGAACTAGGATGGTACCGCGATCAAAGTCGTTCCTAGCAATAGGGGCGGCTTTTTATATTTAATAAGGAGAAGAAAATGAAACAATTAACTGGAAATCAAGTAAGAAAAATGTTTTTGGATTTTTTTGAAAGCAAAGGTCATAAAGTTGAACCAAGTCATTCATTAATTCCAAATGATGATCCAACACTGCTTTGGATCAATGCTGGGGTAGCAGCAATAAAAAAATATTTTGATGGAACTATAAAACCAGAAAACCCTCGCATTACTAATGCTCAAAAATCAATTCGTACTAACGATATTGAAAACGTTGGAAAAACTGCACGTCATCATACTTTTTTTGAAATGTTAGGAAACTTTTCAATAGGTGATTATTTTAAAAAGGAAGCTATTGATTTTGCCTGGGAACTATTAACTGATGAAAAATGGTTTGCTTTTGAAAAAGATAAATTATACATTACTGTTCATGATCGTGATGATGAAGCATATAACTATTGGGTTGATGTCAAAGGTGTTGATCCTGCACATATGTTAAAAACACCAGGGAATTTTTGGGAAATTGGTGAAGGGCCATGCGGGCCAGATTCAGAAATCTTTTATGATCGTGGCGAAAAGTATGATCCTGAAGGTTTAGGATTGAAATTATTTTATGAAGAGTTAGAAAATGATCGTTATATTGAAATTTGGAATCTTGTTTTTTCACAATACAATTCTCAAGAAGGGGTAGCTCGTGAAGATTATAAAGAACTGCCACAAAAAAATATTGATACAGGAATGGGATTAGAAAGAATTACAAGTATTATTCAAGATGGAGAAACAAATTTTGATACTGATTTCTTCTTGCCAATCATCCATGAAGCTGAAAAATTAGCAACAGTAAGTTATAATGAAAATAAAATGGCTTATCGTGTTATTGCTGATCATATTCGTACGGTTACTTTTGCTTTAGCTGATGGGGCTTTATTTGACAATGCTGGTCGTGGTTATGTACTTAGAAGAATCTTAAGAAGAGCAGTTCGTTATGGTAAACAAATTGGAATTGAAAAAGCTTTTATGTATAATTTAGTGGCTGTTGTTAGTGATGTAATGAAAGAATTCTATGATTATTTACCAGAAAAAGTTAATTATATTAGTGATTTGGTAAAGAAAGAAGAAGAAGCTTTTCATAAGACATTATCAAATGGAGAAAAACTATTAAGCAGTTTAATTTCAAAAAATTCTGATGGGACTATCAGTGGTAAAGACGCTTTTAAATTATACGATACATATGGTTTTCCGTTTGAATTAACATTGGAAATTGCTGAAGAATCAGGATTAAAGGTTGATGAAGAAGGATTTAGAGAAGAATTAAAGATTCAGCGGGAAAGATCTCGTGGAGCTCGTGAAGACAGTGAATCAATGGCTAGCCAAAAACCTGATTTAATGGCTTTTGATTTACCTTCAACTTTTGAATATGATCCAACTAATATTAATGGTGTTGTTATTGGTTTGTTTAAAGATGGGGTTAAAACTGAAGTTTTAGATGATTATGGCGAAGTTGTTTTTGATGTTACAACTTTCTATGCTGAAATGGGTGGACAGTGTGCGGATACGGGAATAATTTATAATGATAGTTGTAAAGCAAATGTTATAAATGTTTTAAAAGCACCAAACCAGCAGCATTTACATTTTGTCAAAGTTGAAAAAGGAACAATCAGCATTGGCGATGTTTTAACATTAGAAATAGATAAAGAAAAACGAAATAAGATTACTGCTAATCATACAGCTACTCATTTATTGCAGGCAGCCTTAAAAGAAGTAGTTGGAAGTCATATTAATCAAGCTGGTTCATATGTTGATGATCAGCGTTTAAGATTTGACTTTACTCATTTTGAAAAAATTTCTAATGAGCAAATAAAAGCAGTTGAACAAAAGGTGAATAGTGTTATCTTTAATGGAATTGGTGTTGAGATTGTTAACATGACTAAAGATGAAGCATTGGCTAGTGGAGCAATGGCTTTATTTGATGAAAAATATGGAGATACAGTAAGAGTAGTTTCAGTAGGAGATTTTTCAAAAGAATTATGTGGTGGATGTCATGTGGCTAACAGTGCTAATATTGGTTTGTTTAAGATTGAAACTGAGGAAAGTGTTGGTAGCGGTGTTCGCCGAATTGAAGCAATTACAGGCAAAAGTGCTTATGAAGCTTTAGTTCAAGAAAAAGAAACTGTGGATACAATTAGCAGTCTTTTAAAATTGAAAAATCGTAAAGAAGTAGTAAATAAAGTTAGTGCATTAAATGATGAATTAGCATCTGTTAAAAAAGAAGTTGAGAATTTAAATGCAAAATTAAATGCTTTAAATGCAGCTAGTAAAGCTAATGATATCCAAGATATCAATGGAATTAAAGTGTTATTTGTAGAAGAAAGTTTAGAAAGTGCTAAAGCTAAACAATTGACTTTTGATTTTAGAGATAAAATTGATTCAGGAATAATAATTTTAGTATCGCAGTTTGAAGATAAATGTTCATATTTTGTGGGAGTGACAAAGGATTATGTCACTAATGGTTTTAAAGCTGGAGATATTGTTAAAAAAATCAATGCTGTAGTTGATGGACGTGGCGGAGGAAAACCGGATTTTGCTCAAGGAGGATGTCCAATCAATGAAAAAATTAGTAGTATTAAGGATGAACTTAAAAATTTCTTTTAATTTACTTGTAATTGGTGTAAAATAATTTTATAGGCGTAGCCTTAAAGGAGGTCGAATAATATGCATGATTTAACAAAGACAAAAGTATTTAGTTCCGAAGATATGCGTCGGGAGATGATTCGTAGTAATCTCCAAACAGTAATAGATGCTTTAAATGAAAGAGGATATAATGCAGTACATCAAATTGCAGGTTATTTAATCTCTAATGACCCTGCTTATATTTCTAGTCATAAAAATGCTAGAAATATAATTCAACAAATTGAACGTGATGAAATTATTGAAGAGTTAGTCAAATCATATTTGGAGAAATAGGATGGAGCGAGTATTAGGATTAGACTTAGGCTCAAGGACATGTGGTATTGCCATGAGCGATGCATTGGGAATGCTAGCTCATGGCATTGAAACATATCGTTTTGCTGAAAATGAATATGAAAAAGCAGCTGATTATATTAAAGATATAATTAACAAAAATCAGATTAAAACGGTTGTACTAGGTTTACCAAAACATATGAATGGTGATTTAGGGATCAGGGCTGAGGTTTCAATCAAATTTAAAGAAATGTTAGAGCAAAGAGTGACAGGATTAAATGTTGTTTTAGTTGATGAACGTTTAACTACTAAAATGGTACAGGATCGATTGATTTTTGCTGATGTTTCTAGAAAAAAACGTAAACAAGTAATTGATAAAATGGCAGCGGTAGCAATATTACAGAGTTATTTAGATGCTAAATAGAAAGGAAATTTAATGGAAGCAAATAAAATCCAAGTGATTGATAGTCAAGGAAACGAGAAAGAGTTTGAAGTGTTGTTTACCTTTAATAATGATGAGTTAAACAAACAATATGTTTTATATTATGATCCAGCGGCTGAGGAACCAAGTGTATTTGCATCAATATATGATGATGAAGGAAGATTATTTCCAATTGAGACACCTGATGAATGGGAAATGGTAGAAGAGGTTTTCCAAAGTTTTATGGCTGAAAATCAAGATGAACATGAATGTTGTGGTGGACATGGTGAAGGTGGATGTTGTCATGAAAATGATCATGAATGCTGTGGTGATCATGATGAACATGAATGTTGTAAAAATAGATGTGATGAATAATAAAAAGCTAAAAAATATTTTTAGCTTTTTTCTTCATGAAATTAAAAAGGTGGTAATAAGATGGCAATATTTGGAATTTTTGATAAAAAAAGGATAACAGAATCATTTTTCATTAGTTCATTTGGCAATAATCAAACTCGGGGAATATATACTTTTCAAGTAGATATTGACAATGGTGAGATTTTATTTAGAAGGCATTTTAAAACACTTTCTGATCCTGTATATGGTTTTAATTATGGGCGTTTTACTTGTATTACATATAAAAATAAAACTGGAACTAATGGTGATGGCGGGATTTGTTCTTATGCAGCTACAGCAGATATTTTAGCTTTAATTTCACGAATAAGTAATAATGGGAAAACATATATTCATGCTTGTACTAATGGTAATCACGAAATGGCTGATAAATTATTTGCAGTTGATTACTATAATGGTGAAATTATGGTTGCTAAAATAGAAAAGAAAAAATTAATTACACCAGTTTTTAACTATAAATTAAAAGGATCAAGTATTCATCCAATTAAACAAAGACAATCACATCCTAGTTTTGTTGGCTTTACTCCAGATAAAAAACGCTTAATTGTAGCTGATTTAGGAACTGATAAAATTCTTCTTTTTAAGATAGAAGAAAAAGAAATCACTCTTGATGAAAAACATTCATTTGCTTTGACTCCAGGTTCAGGACCAAAGAAAGTAATGTTTAATAAAAGAGGAACGTATGCATATATTTTAAATGAATTATTAAGTACAATATGTGTTTATAAATATAATGATTTAAAATTTGAATTAATTCAAACAATCGATACATATCCCAAAAATGAATTTGATGGGGAAAGTATGGCAGGTCAAATGATTTTCAGTGAGGAGGAAGATTATATTTTTGTTACAAATCGTGGTCATGATAGTTTAACCTTGATGAATCTTGATCAAAAAACCGGAAAGCTTGCTTATAAAGAATTTGCTGATACTTCTGCAAATCCTTGTGATTTGGCTTTGTTTAAAGATCGTTGGATCGTAGTGATATGTCAAAAAGGTGGAATTGTGGAAAGTTATGAGTTTAAAAGTAAGCGTGGTGGAATGATTTTTGAAACTGATTATAGTTATTTGGTAAATGAGCCTGTTTGTATTACTAAATTTGATTCACTTTATTAGAGATGATCGGCATCTCTTTTTTATTAATGAAAAAATGGTTATACTAATAGTAAGATTGTCAATTTTTGTTATATTTACAGATAAGTTGAATAAGTGCGAAAAATATCTTATAATGTAAAAAACGGAGGAAA
>JAETPY010000087.1 GCA_021770925.1 Erysipelotrichaceae bacterium
TCACCTTTGATAAATCCTAACATATGAATAGCATTAGCTAAACGATAGAATGCACTGTCAACTGTAGTTTGATCAGCACTAGGTTCTGCTAAAACTGTTGTAGCGTTAGCAAGTGCAGTTTCAAATTCAGCTACTACAGCTGGTACAACATTTTCTAAAGCTCCTTGATCTTTTAAAGTATTAGCTGTATCAACAGCGATTTGTAATGCTACTTTATTTGTTTCAACTTCAGTATTTTTTGCAAGTCCGTAGAAATTCAATTCTGCAATAGATGCATATCTGTTAAGTGTATCACCTAATGATTCGATAGCAATAAATCTTACATATCTAGCTTCTACTTTATCGAATTTAATTTCTTTTGCAACACCTGGTTCATCTAATGAATTACCATCGTTTGCTAAATATCCTTCAACTACTGGTGTAAATACTTTATTTTCACCTTCGTCATTGCTTACTTCAATACGATAATGTGTAATATGTCCATTTCTACTATTTTGACGTGGTAACATATCTACTTGTTCTAAGTTATATACAGCACCTAAATCAATAGTTACATATTGTGGCAACTTATAGCTTGAATTGTAATTTGAATGCCAAATTGTATTTATGTCGCCATCAATTACATTACTTGCATCTTCTTTTTCAACAGCTGACATACTTGATTCATCATAACGACTCATTCCTGATTGAGGAATTAAGTTTATGCTTGAAGGTTGATCATTATTAGATCCTTTGAATTCAAGTTTGTTCATTGCATTAACAATATCAATTGTTACTTTATCAATATCAGCTTGTGTTGTTGATTCAGCATCAATTAATTCTTTAGCAGCATCAACAGCTAATTTAACTTCTGCATAACTTTCAGCTGTATATAGATTTTCATGTAATGCAGTAAATTTAGCAATTTGTTCTTCTAATACTGATACATCTACACCAGCTACAACTTCTAATTCTTGAGTTGCTACAAATTCACCATCTTCAGATGTTGCAGTTAAAGTAACTGTTCCTTCAGAAACACCTTGAACTGCAAAGATATAAGTAGATTCTGTTGGAATCTTAATTACTTTTGCAATACTTTCATCACTGCTTGTGATGTTATAGAATGGATTGCTAACGTTATTTGGACTAACTGTAGCAGAAACTTCTGCTAAGCTACCTACATAAACGTTTTTAGCACTTGATTCGTCAAATTTAATACCTGTTGCATTAACTGCAGTGTCAGTAATAAATTCAATTTCGTATAATGATAACATACGGTTTGTTTCAGTACCAGTTTGTGTTCCAGTAGCACTACCAGCACTTGTCATTGGAGTAATTACTACACGATCGATACTTGTAGCTTCTGCAGGTACTGCAAATTCAAATACATCTTTTGCTGAACTAAATGTACCTAAATCATATGCAGTATCTCCACTATAACCTACAGCTTTAATACTTGTAACACGACCATTACTGCTTACACGATTATATACTTTTACTGTTTTTAATGGTTCTGCATTGTTGAATTCAAAGTTCATATCTGTAGGAAGTTTAACTTCTTCAGCAATATCCTTATCAGAGAAATACCACTTAAATTCAGCAAGAGTTCCACTTGTATCACCATCAAATAAGATATCTTTCCAATTTGATTGTTGCCATAATTCATCACCAGTCATGTTTTCTTTAACATCATTACTGAATGAAATATTAGCAAAATCAGATACTCCTAAAATATTTTGAGTTTCTGGTGGTGTTGGAACTTGTGTAATATCAATTAAAGCATCTGCTTTTGATAAATCTTGTCCAACTACGACTGCTCTTGTTGCTTTTGTATCCCAAGTAAAGTCTGCATTAGCTTTAATTGTTACTTTAGCAAGACTTCCTGTTCCATTTAATAGATCTTGTTTTCCAACATTTGTAAAGCATACATAGTTGTCAACAGAACCATCAGAATGGAATCTAGTTTTTGAGAAGTTTCTCATAAATACTGTTGATAATGAAGCTGATCCAAAGTTTGTAACTTCAAATAAATCACTATCAACCGGCATTTCAACACTAAATGCGTTTACATTCTTTAATCCAATACCATAGTAATCTAATGTTACTATATCTCCAGCTTTGATATCTGTTTTTGATGGAACGATTTCAATCTTACCATCAACACCACTTGCAGCATTAGTAATTTCTTCTCCTAATCTACTAGCAACAAATGAAATATCATATGCATCGATAATATCATTATTATCAATGTTTCCTAATGTTGAGTAATCCCAATCACTATCAACTGGTTTTAATCCAACATAGTTTTCATAGAATGTTAAGTCATTGTCATCTACAGCACCTGAGTTATTTACATCTCCAACAACCCAAGCATCAGTACCATCTAATTTATATGGAGTAATTTCTGAAGCTGAGAAGAATCCACCTATAGATGATAACACACTTAATTTTAAGTAACGTGCTTTTAATCCATTTAATGGCATTTCTTTAATATCATCAACTTCCATATTGCTTCTATCATATGTCCATGCAGCATTAGCATTACCATCCCATACTTTTGTATAGTTTACACCATCTAAACTTGCATAAACATCCATACGATAAACTGTACCATTACCTTTATTATCCATACGAGGTTGATAAGTTAATTTATCAAGCTGATATGCTGCTCCTAAATCTAATGTTAACATTTGATCTGGAGTTACGGCATTAGTTGAATGGAACATTGTATTTTTATCATGATCAAATCCACCTGCCAATTTACCCCATTGATCTCCATAGCTCCAACTTGGAGTTACATTAGGAACGTTACGGTATGGATTATCATCAGTTTGAATTGTGATTAATTCAGACCAGTTTGAATAATGTCCATTTGCAGCTACTGTACGAACACGATAAGTATGATTAGTTAAATATGATAAACCATTTTGTGTATAGTTTGCTTCTGTAATATTTCTAAATACTGTTCCATCTACTTCGATATCATAACTAGCTGCTTCATCTACTGCATCCCATGCAACTGTAATTTCAGCATCTGTTTTTGATACTTCTGCTAATCCTGTTGGAACTGTTAAAGATTCATCTAATACATCTTCACCTAAATTTTGTTCATTTTTGAATCCGTTTACATTTACTGTAAAGTCATAAGCTGTAATATCTACTTTTTCAGCAGATTTTACATATAATTTAGGAGTTGTTGTATCTTCGATATCTGCATATGTTGTTCCTTCTGTAGCATAATCTTTTACGATTACTGAAGGATTTTCGTTATAGAAGTATACATTATCTGTTGCAGCATCATATTCTTCTTGAGTTGTAACTTGTCTAAATGTTACATCTTCACCAGCAACATTACCTGTTACACCTGTAGGAGCTTGTGATACATTTACAACAAATTCTGTAGATCTTTCTTTTACCATTCCAGTATAACTTCCAGTAGCTTTTGCAGCTTTTAAAGTTGCTGTTCCATCTTCTACATTAGAAGTTAATAAAGTAGTAACAGATCCTCCACCTAGAGTTTTTCCATCATCTTCATATGCTTCAAATTCTGAAGAACCATATGGATAGAATTCTACAATACGTTGTGATCTATCTAACCCTTTAGTATTAGTTTCTGAAACAGCTTCAGGGTTATTATTTTCTGGATACATTGGAATGATTGCTCCATTTTTAACGAATACAGGAAGTTTCCATAATGGTGCATCGAAGTTATTTAATACTTGTCCACCTCTGTATTGTTGTCCTGTAAAGTAATCAATCCATACATTACTAGTTGAAGGTAAATAGATATCATTTCTAATATCATTCCCTTGTGAATCAGAATTTGTATTCTGATAAATTGGAGCAACTAAGAAATTGTCTCCCCACATATATTGATATTGAGTGCTTTTTCCTAAAGTATATGAATTAGCTTCTTCTAAGAACATTGCTCTCATCATTGGCAATCCACCTTCAGCTGTAGCCTCATGTGAAATTGTATTAATATATGGCATTAATTGTGCCTTTAATTTTAGATATGTTCTGTTGATAGATGTTGCATCTTCACCAAGCGCCCATGGTGATTTTTGGTTAGATCCCCAACCATCCATATCTAACATATAAGTAGTAAATAGTTTCCATTGGAAATCACGTGTTTGAATTATTTTGTTTGCTCCACCGAAGATTCCATCCATATCACTACCGATATTTGGCTGTCCAGATAAAGCTGTTCCAATATATGTTGGAATGTGGAATCTAATATATTCCCATTGTCCTCCTGATTGGTCACCACTCCAGATACCACCATAACGTTGAGTTCCTGCCCAACCATTTAAAGTAACAATGTTTGGTTTTAATCCTGATTTTGATGCAATTGCATCATAAGCAACACTGATACCGTTTAAAGCCATTGAGTATCCTGCACCAACCCAAGCAACGTCAGTTTTTACTGAGTGAACCCCAGCTTCAACTTCTTTATAAATATCACGTTCACCTTTTTGTGGGTTAGATGAATCAGCAGGCCATAAATTTGATTGTGTCCATAATCCTGTTTGAACCCCTTTAGAAATTGCGTAATCAGCAAAATCTTTTAAGTTTTCAATATCTCCAGCTTGACTATCTGTTTGACCATATCCACAACCATAACCATCGTTTGGTAAGAACCATCCAAGTGGCATATCATTTTCTTCATGGTCTTCAATAATTTGTTGAGCTGTAGTATTTGCATCACCTAATAATGTTTCTTTTTCTCCACCATTATCAGATTGTGATTCTCTATACCACTTATCTCCTAATTTAACTGCACCACTTGTTCCTTCTGCTACTTCTAACCAGTAGTCACGGTTGTAGCAGTTTAAATGCCCTAGGTATGAAGCATATTCAGGTAATTCTGCAGGATTTCCTGTTAACTCATAGTAATCTCCTAAGATATCAACTGGTTGATCATCAACAAAATAATATGCATCAAATCGTTTTTCATTATGAGTAGTAGTTACTACATTACCATCTTTAGATCCAAAATCATATTCACCAGGTTTCCATGTGTTTCTTACAACACCATATCCATCTGTAGACCAATAGAATGGATTTGGACTAGTTACTGATTTATCTACCCAAGTATTAGTAGTAGCGATTCTAATTGTTTGCCCCTTATGTGAGAAGCGGCCATTTTGTGTTCCACCACCATAAAAATACTCGTTTTCATCAGTTTTTAATGTTTGAACAGTACTTCCTGATTTATATTTTAATGGTGCTGCTTCTTCCCATACTACTGTTCCATCAGCCTTCATTAATTTCATTAATGTTTGAGCTTTGTTAATTTCAATTTTAATTTTTTCAGTTGAAATTGTAATAGTAGTATCTGTTTCCTCTAATGTTGGAGTAACTTGATACTCTGTTTCATACTGTTCATCAGTTTTGTTTGTAATAGTTGCTGTATGGTCGCTACTATTTGCAGCAGGATATTCTCTAAAAGGTTCTCCTTCTGGTGCCATATACATTCTAAATACATTTTGTTCTAAGAATGTAAAACGAATTTTTTCACCAGTTTCGATTGTTAAATCTACTTTATTACCTTCTACAGTAGCAGATATAACAGCGCCCAAAACATTGTAACCAGCAGCATCTGTAGCATATGTAGATATCTCATTAGCTAAATTATTTTTTGCTGATAAACCAATCATTGATGTACTGATTGTTGAAAGAGACATCATCGCTGCTAGTGACAACACACTCACTTTGTGAAATGTTTTTTTCTTCATCTTGCTTCCCCTTTCTCTAAAATAACAAAAATTTAAAACCAATTAATTTTCTCCTGTCAGCCCTCCTTTAAAAAATTTGTTTGTAGTTAAAAATATAACTTTCCAACTACCGATTAATAAAACAATACCCTAATTTACTATCAAAAATAGTAAATTTTAGGCGATGATAGATATAAATCTTTTTACAAGATTTTCGATCATCCTAACATATTATATCTTTTTATTTTAAATCTGTATTTAGAGTAGTTAAAAATAATTTTGCACTTTTGAGTAAATATTATAAAGCCCTTACAAAATAATAAAACTTAAAAAAATGCTTTTATTAAATAATATCAAACTACTGATATACACAGAATTAAATATTATAAATATCGATATTTTTCTTTTTATCAATCTATGATATATTTTTGACCTAGATTTACAATAATTAAAATCTTTTCTCTATCAAAGCTAAACAAAATGTTTTTAATAATATAATAATATTTTTCACATCACTTTTAAAAACCTTAATCATTATGCTGATACTTTATATAACAAATATTTATATTCCCCTTATAACAAAAAACAACACATTAGTAAATATTCTAATGTATTGTCTTTTTATTACAATATTTTATTTATTAATTAAGTTATCTAATAAATCTTTATTAGGTTTTAATCTTAAATCTAAGTAAGCCTTTAATAACGCTTTATAAACTCTATCCACTTCTTCTTGAGTTACATCCTGATTAACCAATATACCGTTTACATTTGTCATTACACTAGTTAATTTTAATGCAGATGTTTCTTCAAATTTAGCCATATCCAATTTATTTATGCAGTCATATAATGCTTGTAATCTTAATTTATCTGCTTTTAAAATTAGGCTATTGATTGCATTTGTTAAATTATCTAAAGCATCTATAACATCATTTTTTAATGCGTTTTCATCAGCCATTACTTCTCTTGCCATATCTAAAGCACTTTGTAATACAGCCCATGAAGCAGACGTATAATTTTTTTCTTCATATTTTTCTGCTTCTTTAATCGCTAAATCTAATTCTGTTTTATCCACTTCAACCTTTTGCATTTGTGAAATTGCATTTTCTAGATTTTTAGCAGCCTCTTTAATCAAAACGATATCTTTACATTCATTATCGATTAAATCTTGAGATAAATTAACTGCATTTCTCAATACAATAACACTATCTTCTACATAAATACTTAAATCTCCATTTAATATTTTATTAGCCTCATCAACAATAGATTCTAATTCTTTTATAGCAGTAGATAAATATAAAACATCTTTTTCTTCAATCAGCTGATTTAAAATTTGGTTAACAGTCTCCTCAGAAATATTATCAAGTTCACTTTGAAGTAAATTTTCTGCTTCAGTTATAATCTGTTTTAAATTCAAGAATTCCTCTGGAGTATAATTTTCTTCCAAAGCTTTACATTCTTCCAATTCTGTTTGTAAAGTTTCTAATTGTTCTTGCGACACCCTTTTTACCAAACCAGCTATTGCTTGTCTTAATAATGCTGAAGCTTCATCAATATTATCTTGGGTAGCATCTTCATCATTAAGAACAGCTTCTCCATTAGAGATAGAATTCATTAAAGCTGCATAACTATCTTTAGTATAAATATCATTATAGGTTTTTGCTTCATCAATTAAAGCTTTTAATTCATCAGTATTTAGTTCAAACACAGTTACTAAACATGTGTCTTCTTTTCCATTAACAGTTGATACTGTAATAACTGTTTCACCTGCTTTTTTAGCAATAACAACACCATTTTCTACTGTTGCAACTTCTTCATTACTTGAATTCCAATTAAGTGTTTTATCATCAGTTGTATCTTGAGGATTAATTGAAGCAGTCAGTTCTTCTGTTTTACCAGCTTTTAAAACTAATTGTTTTTTTTCTAATTCAACAGATTCAATCGGTATCGGCTTTTTAGTTACTATAACAATACAACTTGCTGTTTTATTGTTTGAAGTAGTTACTGTAACAACTGCTTTACCAGCAGATTTTGCTGTGATTTCACCATTTTGATCAACTGTTGCTACTATTGGATTATCCGAATTCCATATAAGTTTTTTGTCATCAGTAGTATTATTTGGATTAATCGTTGCTTTTAATATCTCAGTATTTTCTTCTTCAAGTATTAACTCTGTTTTATTTAATGAAACACTTTCGATTGGAATATTTTCAACTGCTGGATTTACAGTGACTTTACATTCTGCTTTTTTTCCATTTATTGTTTCAACAGTAATTGTTGCTATTCCTTTTTTTACTGCTGTAATTTCCCCGTTTTGATCAACTGTCGCTACACTTGGATTACTAGACTTCCAAGTTAATTCTTTTGAACTAGTTGTATCGCTTGGATTAATTGTTGCTCTTAATAATTGTGAAGTTCCTTCTTCAATAGAAACAGCTGTAAGATTTAAGGCAACCGATGTAATCTCACTAATTACTGTTACATTACATGTATCGCTAATTCCATTACTTGTTGTTACTGTAATAATTGCTGTCCCTGGTTTTCTAGCAGTCAATACTCCAGTTGAACTAACTGTAACAATTTCGTTATCGCTTGATGTCCATGTTAATTTTTTATCTTCAGTAGTATTACTTGGATTGATTGTTGCTCTTAAAGAACTTGATGTTTCTTTTTTTATTACTAGTTCTTTTTGATTTAATTTTATACTCTCAATAAGAATATGTTCATCTTTAACAGTAACATTGCTAGTTGCAGTTAAGCCATTAGCGGTTTTTACTGTAATTACAGCCTCACCTTCTGATTTCCCTGTAACAACACCATTACCATCAACTGCAGCAATATCAGAATTGCTTGAAGTCCATATTAATTGTGAATTATCAGCAATTGTGTATGGTGATAAAATTGCTATATATTTAGATGAGTCATTAACATTCAATGTTAATTTAGCTTTATCTAAATTAATTCCTGTGGTGATCAAAGTAAATGCATATTCATTTCTTCTCATATAAAGATGTGCTGCAGAATCAGCTATCACAGAAGCCACTACTTTAGGGGAATTTGAAAAAATACGACTTCCTATTTGATTTGACTCAATTGTAATAGGAAAAGTAACGCTTCTTAGATTCATACAATCAGCAAATACTGTATCACCAATACGCTTTACTCCATTAGGTATAATTACTGTTTCAAGTTTATCACAATATCTAAATAAACTGCTTGCGATAGCACTTAAATTTTTTGAAAGTGTTACCTCTTCTAAATTACTACAATAACTAAATGTAGAAGTCCCTATCTCTCTTACAGAATTAGGAATTACTATAGTTTTTAAACTTACACATCCACTGAATACATTATCACCTAACGTAACAATTGTATCTGGAATCTCTATTGATTCTAAAGACGCACAACCACTAAATGTAGCATTACCTATAGACACAACCTGCTTAGGAATATTAATATCTTTTAATGATGTACACCCACTAAAAGCTGCATATCCTATTCCAGTTACACTTTCAGGTAAAGTAATACTTTCCATACTAATACAATCCTGAAATGCACTTTGTCCTATACTAACTAATGTATCAGGTAAAATAATTTCTTCTAACCCTAAGCAGCCTTTAAAAGCACTAGCCCCTAAAACTTTTACTCCTTCTGGAAGAAAAATACTTTTAAGGGCAACGCAGTTAGAAAAAGCACTGCTTCCAATAGATGTTATTGTACTTGGTAAATCAACATTTTCTAAAGATTTACAATTACCAAATACCATCCCTCCTATCGTTTGAACACCTTCTGGTATTTCAATATTTTTTAAACTAGTACAATCAAAAAATACACCATAAGATATTTCTTTAATTCCATTTGGAATTTTAAAACTTTCAAGACTACTGCATCCTGCAAAAGCATATTTTCCTAATGAAACTATGGTATCAGGCACTTCTACAGTTTGTACCCAGCTGCACTAAGAAAAAGCATAATTTCCAACCGTTGTAACTGTATCAGGAATTACTAAAGATTCAATACTTTTACACTCGGCAAATGCTCCATACCCTATCTTTTTTACTATTTTACCCTCGATTTTTTCTGGAATAACTAGATTTTTTTCACTACCACTATAATTTAAAATAGTAATTGTATCTTCATCTATTAATTCATAAGAATAATCTCCACTTGTTTGAGCGTAAACTGAATTTTTATTATCAGTACTAAAAATAATAGTTGGTAGACAAATCACTAGTATCAAAATTATTTTTAATAGTTTTTTCATAGATCCTCCTTCTTTCTCTTAATCTATTATAATTAATCTAATTTCTTATTTACAATTCCCCTGCTCTTTCAATAATCAATTAGATAATAATAGTATACTTCTTAGTCAATTTAATGTAAACTTGCTTTTCAAATTTTCTAAATAATTAACTAAATTGTCCAAACCATTCTAATTTATATGACATCGATAAAATCAGAACCATTACTTTTGACAATTTATATGATACTTTCTTTTTTTACCCATGTTTTTTTGAATACATTATAGACAAACAAATATAATCCAAATACTCCCGTTGCTTTTTCAATGAAAAAATTATAAACAAAAAATACCAAAACTCAAATTCTACATATCTTTAAATATTAATTTCACTATATCTACTCATCTATCACAGTCAAATTATGGATATTGAACTCATAACACTATACTAAATATAAAAATGGCTCTTACTTGATAATTAGTAAGAACCAAAAAGCATGTACTTTTAATTATTTTATATTTTTTTCTTTAAACTTATATCCCTGCGTTTCATAATAAGCTTTCATTTTTTCTAACGAATATTTATCATTTTCGATAAGTTCTTTCTGCTCTTCATCAGCTTCTACAGCCAACTTAACATCGACAATATTGTAATCCCACTCTTCTTCAAAATCAAAACTTATATCTGTAACATCTGCAGATACTTTAACACCTTCTAATTGTTCAATTATAGTTTGTCGATTAATATTATCTGCTAAGATATTATTGTTAGTTTGTGTTTTCTCCAAATTATCATATTTGATTTTAATAGTTCCTTTTGCTACTGCAAAATCATCACTGTCGTATTCTATTTCAACTGTTGAAACAAATGTCTGATTTTCTGATGTACTTTTCAAAGTACCAACCAGTTTCTTATCAGCCTTTATTTTTGCTGGACCACATGCAGTAAGTAAAAAGCTTATGCAAAGAATTATCCAAATCTTTTTTTTCACCATTTTTACCTATATCATCAATAAATGATATTTTTCCTTTCATATTATTAACCTTATATAATAATATATCATATCTAAAATAAATAAAACAATCATTGTTATTTATTAAAAAAAAAGTATAATTAAAACTAAACATACATTTAAAAGATTAAGTGTAAAAATAAAATTTGTTATTAATTGAAGAAAGAAAAGAAATTGCAGATATTACTTATGATAAAAACAAATTATATAGTAATATTCTAAATTTGTTTAGATTAATAATAAATTATAGTTTTAATCACATGTTTGTGTCCGACCGATGAAAACGGGCGGAAATGGAGGAATATATGAAAAAAATTATTATTATTATGTTATCAATTATATTATGCGGCTGTACTCATGCAACATCAAATAAAAACACAGTAAAAAATAATTCTGAAAAAGAAGCGATTGTTGAATTACAGCCAGGAAAAGGGGCTGTAAAGAAAATACCAATGCAGGATATTTTTGATAAAATGGAAAACAAAGAAACTTTTGTTGTAATGCTGTCTCAAACCTATTGTAATGCATGTCTAAGTTTCTTTATGGAAACTGATTCATATACTGAAGAAATTGGTTTGACTTTATGGGATATAATTCTCGACGATGAAAAAACTAGTGAAGAAGAAAATTTACAATTAACAAATGAAAAATTTGGTCATTTTTCAACAACTCCCTCTATATATTATATTGAAAATGGGTCTGTAAAAGATTCGTTATGTGCAAATAATGAAAGAGTAAATTTAGAAAGTTATAAAAAATTTTTAATAGATAATAATATTATTGAGGATGATTAATCATTTATTACAGTAAAATATTGAATCTCTTAAAACCTTAATTTTTCAGTTATATATTATTTTCAATCATACTTACCTTACTAGGCAGTTAACAGTAACAACTTAATTTTTAATCTTGGTACCAAAAATTCCCGCTTTTAACGCAATGGTATTAAGTTAAGCAAAATAATGCAAAAAAGCTCCACTATTGAAAAATTGTAGGAGCTTTTTATTTTTTTCAATTAGCTATTGACAAACAGCGGAAATTGTGCAGCTAGTAATGAATATTATTCTATTCATTACTAGCCCTTTTTAGTAGATGTGTTTTTTTAAGGAGGTATTATTTATATGATCAGTCATTCTATTTCAAACATCTACTATTCACCCAG
>JAETPY010000088.1 GCA_021770925.1 Erysipelotrichaceae bacterium
TTAGAAAATCCAGAATATGAAGGAAGCATTCAATATCGTTCGCATATAGAGGACTATGGCTGGGAAAGCAGCTGGAAAACAAATGGACAAATATCAGGAACAAATGGACAATCAAAGCGGCTGGAAGCAATTCAAATAAAGATAACTGAAGAAATGTCAAATTACTATGATGTCTATTATCGGGTACATGTAGAAAATTTAGGTTGGCTTGGATGGGCTAAAAATGGAGAATCAGCAGGAACTGAAGGATATTCTTATCGTTTAGAGGGAATAGAAGTTAGACTAGCTGTTAAAGGTGACAATGCGCCTGGAGATACAAATGGTTGTTTTTACAAATATAATTCATGGGTTTCAAATTTAAAAGCAGCTCAAACTAGTTCTCAATTAATTATTGTGTCTGTATCTAGTGGAAGTTATGCTAATATTTCAATGCATAGTAAAAGTAGTGATGGATATTGGAAGGATGATTATTCAGTAGCTGGAAGAGTTGGTAGAAATGGGATTGGTAAATTAGCAGAAGGTGATGGTAAAACGCCTACAGGAATATTTTCACTTCATACTCCATTTGGAATAAAAAGTGATCCTGGTTGTCCGTTAGGATATATCCAGGTAAATAATAATCATTATTGGGGTGGAGGCAATCCAGAATATTATAATAAATTAGTAGATGCTTCTACTATTATTAATTATAATCCATCCGGATCTGAGCATATTATTGACTATGGAGATGTTTATAATTATTGTATAGCAGTTGGTTATAATATGGAGCAAATTGTAGGTAAGGGGTCTGCAATATTTCTACATTGTAGTGGTAAAGGTGCAACTGGTGGATGTATATCTATCTCTGAGGATAAGATGATTTATACTTTAAGAAATTTAAAGCCAGATGCTAAAATTATTATTGACTATAATTATAATATTAGTAAATATTGACTTAAATAAAAAGATGGTTTAATTATCTCAATAGATTAAATCATCTTTTATTTATTGGCGATTATTTATCACAAGAGCAAGTTTACCAATAATTTTAAATCCCTTATTTTCAGAGGTAATGATAATTGGTTGAAAATCTTTATTTGCAGGGAGTAGCATAATTATGGAAGTAGCAAAATCTCGTTTGAATATTTTACAAGTAGCTTCATTATCATCAATACAAAAACAGCCTATATCTCCATTATTAATGATATTAGTATGTTCAAAAATAACCAAATCTCCATCATTAATATTTTCATCTTTCATTGAATCTCCCATTGCATAATTAGCAAAATATTTTTTATGAGGTCGTAACATCTTTTTAGGTATTGAAATATAATCAATGATATTATCTTCAGTAAACCAGCCATCACCACAACATAAAGGTGGATAAACTGGAATTTTCTCAAATTCATGTTCAACTAGTTTAAGATTTTCATCCCATCCTAATAAATATGCAGGGTCACTATGGAGAATTTTAGCGGCTAAAGCAATTTTAGATTGGGGAAGTTCACTTCTACCAATTTCTATTTTATTAATCGATGAACGTGATGAATAACCTAGTTTTTGCGCTAATTCATCTTGTGTCATTTTATGTTGTTCTCTTAAATGTTTAATTCTAATTCCCATATGTGACATATACTTTCACTTCCTTTTATTATTATATTAACATTATGTTTCTTTTTTTTCAACACAACTATATTTATATTTTAATATGTTGACAATTTTTCAACATAGTTTTAATATAAAAAATGTAGAGAGTATTTCTACTAGATATAATGGGAGGGAAAAATGACAAATAGCGACAAACTAATGGGGTATATTAAACAGAGTAACAATACTTTAGATACTATTGCAAAGTTATTAATGATATCTAAAAGCTGTTTGATAAGCAAAATAAATTGTAAAAAGATTTTGAGGCAGATGAAATAATAGAAATTGCAAAAATATTGGAAATGAATAAGATGGAAATGTTACTTATTTTTTTGATTAGAAGTAGACAATTTATCTACAAAGAAAGGGAATATAGGGATGAAGGAAAGTAAATACGAACTAAAAAATTGGAAAAGATGGAAGCACACGCTTTATTTATTAAAGAAAACAAAACTAGAGTTAAATAATAAAAAAATAATTGCTGACGATCAACACCGCGATATAAGTGAAAAAATGCAGGCAATTATTAAAGAAATTGAACAGTATGACTCAATTATTTTTAATTATGAATTTTTTATTGAACGTCTTGAAGAAGCCGTCAACAGCTTGCTCACTAATGAAGAAAAAACATGTGTTTTAATATATGCTAATGATCCAGAAAACGCAGCTAAAAGAGAGTACAATGCTTTAGAAAAAGGAATTTCAAGAACTGCATATTACAAAACTTTGAGTAATGCGTGTAATAAGTTAGATAAAGTATTAACGCCTTTTAGTGAACAGGATCTTAATAACTATGTTTATAAAAAATCAACAGAACTTTAAATGGGATTTATTCGGGACTAAAATAGTTAAATTAAATGTTACTATATAGGTGTAGTAAGGAACTACTACAAGTAATATGCATATTAACAGCCTTAGCTAAGGGCGTAAAAAATAAGCAGTCAAGTGAGCGCAACTCACATAAATAAAGCGTAGATAAAGGAAAAATTAAAGATGAGAAGAAAAGATTTAAAGAGTATTGATAATCTATCAAAAAAGCAAATTGAAGGCATCATGATTTTGCACCAGATAGATATTATGGATTGGAACAAAAAAATAGATATAAAAGATAAACAAATTAATAAACTTAAAGAAGAGTTAGAATGTTTAAAGAGTGTTATAAATGAGTTAAACATTAATGAATTAAAACAAGAAGCTAGCTATTGGAAAGAAAAATATATAAAAGATATCAAACAAATTAAATTTGAATGGGCACTTGACAAACAAATTAATAACTCTAAAGTTAAAGATCCTGCATTATTAAAAAATTTGTTAGATATGAGTAAATTAGAATATCATGATGGAAAATTATGGGGTTTTGATAATCAAATAGAAAAAATAAAACAGGATCATCCTTGTTTGTTTAAAGAAAAACAATATCTATTTTTTAGGTAAAACAAAAGGAGCATTAAAAATGAGTATAACTGAAGCGATAAGAGACTATTTGCTTACATGTCCTTATCTAAATCAAGAAAAAATTAATGTTGACTATCTTGGAAGTGATGCAAATGAATATTCAATTGAAAAAGTATCGTGTGAACCAATTATTAAACGATATATAGATGGTTCTACGATAAGACAATATCAATTTGCTTTAACTTCAATTAGAAGCTATGGTAATAATGATATTATAAGTATGGAGAACAATGATTTTTATGAGTTATTTGAACAATGGATTACGATTCAAAATGACTTAAATAACTTTCCAGATATTGAAGGTGTCTATGCGATTGAAGTTATTCAGGATAGTAGTTTAATAACAAAAGAAATAGATATGGCTAAATATCAAATACAATTAAGAGTTTTATATAGGAGGAATTAAAAATGGCAGGAGAACAAACATTAGTAACAAGAAATAAAAAGGTAGCTTTTTATAAAGTAGGAGATAAATTTTTAAGAATGACAGGATTTACATCAATGTCTAAAAGTGCAAATCCTAAAGAATATTCACGTCAGTATGTTGATGAGACCGGAGAAATTACAGATGTAACAGGATATAGTCCATCAATCGAATATACTTTTGATCAATATACTAATAATGAAGTACATCAAGATATTGCTGAAATTACCGAAGATGAAAAATTAGGTAATGATGCAGTACGTGAGATTGTCATTGTTGATATGACTGCACCAGTTGGACAAACAGGTAATGAATTTGAAGCAAGAAAACGTTTATTTGCTGTAGTTCCTGGTACTGATGGAGATAATGCAGATACATATTCTTATACTGGAACATTAAAATCTAAATCTAGAAGTATTAAAGGTGTAGCAACATTAGATGCAAATGGAACAACATTAACATTTGAATAATAACTAGGAGGAGTCTATGAGCCAAAGAAAATGGGAATATAATGGATTAGAAATTGAAGCTGATTTTGAAGATGTTAACTTTTTAGAAAATTATAGTAAAGCAATTTATAAATTAAGCAATAGTTGTAAAACAATGCCTAAAGATGGTAATGATTTAGATCGTATTAAAATGTTATGTAATTATTACAATGAATTTTTTGATGATGTTTTTGGGGTTGGAACTTCAATTACATTGTTTGGAAGTAAGCATAACCTAAGATTGTATGAAGAGGCATTTATAAGTTTAGTAAATTTAAATGAAACAGCTAATGAACAAATGATGGCACGAAGAATGTCATTACAACCAAAAAACAGAGCTCAACGTCGTAAAAATTATCAATAAATGATAAATCTATTATATGAGTCTTTACCCAACAGTATTACTGTTGGGAACAAAGACTTTTTAATTAATACAGATTTTAAATACTGGGTAGAGTTGAGTGATGCATTGAATAATCAAAATTGTGATAAAACATATTTAACAAATGTTATTTTAAATTTATTTGCTGATGAAATCCCTAATCAATTTGATAGTGAAGTATTTATAGCTATCAAAAAGTTTTTTGGTGGAAATATTGAAACTAAAGATATTGGTGATAGTAATGAAGAACATAATAGCAAGAATAGAATTTATGATTTCAAAGTAGATGGAGATTATTTTATTGCAGCGTTTTTGCAAAACTATAATATTGATTTATTAAAATGTGATATGCATTGGTTTAAATTTCTAGCTTTATTTCATGGTTTAGGAGATTGTGAGTTAAAACAGAGAATGTATTATCGAAGTGTTAATGTAGCAGCAATCAGTGATAAAAAGGAACGTTCTAGAATAAGAAAAATACAAAATAAATTAAAATTAGATCAAAAAATTATTAGTGATGAAGATATTGCTCAAGTATTGTGGTAGGAGGTGAATCAAGTGATTCGATTACCAGCAACACGTAAAGACTGGTTTTTATGTAAAAGGTGTCAAAAAAAACTGTTATTGTTTAGTGACATTGCAAATTCAAAAGGAGTATATATTAAGTGTAAAAATTGTGGATATGAAAATGAAATAATAATAAGAAATGGAAAGGTAATTTAAAAGAGCCTATGAGCCATTACATTTCCTTGTAAAAAGGAGATGATAAGATGGATAAAAAAGAGCAAAATAGTAAGATAGAAAAATTAAAATTTGTGATTAAAGCAATTTTTGAAGTAACTAAAGAAGTTGGTAAAGCAATTCTGGATATGGGTAAAGATATTGCGATTGCACTAGGTGAAACAATCGGTGGTACAATTGGAGGTCTTGCTAAAATTATAGGAACTACCATTTCAGAGATAGCTTCAGGGGTAGCAACAGCATCTAGTGGAATTGTTGATGCGGCAGGTCAAGTAATTAATTCGGTTAATACTAATGCTTTAAATACATTAGCTAGTAGTAATGAAAAGGCAAATAAAATTACTAAAGAATCAGCAGATAAACAGTCTAAAAATTGGAGTCAAAGTGTTAAACAACTTGGTAGTGTAGCTAAAAGTATCAGCGGTGTTATAAAAGGAGTAGGCAGTTCAATTATCAATATGGCTAAAAGCGGGGTTGAACAAGTTTTAAAAATAGGTAACTCATTTGAAAGTTTTTCTGGAAAGATGAAAATTATTGATCAAGGAGTAAATACGCTAAGTCAAAGTTTAATTGCAGGTCTTGAAGCACCACTTAATGAAATGGCGGATTTTGGGATTGATGCTATAGCAAAATTACAAGAGTCATTTGATAGTGGTGGAACTAATGCTATGCTAGAAACTGGATCAAATTTATTAAATCAAATGGTGGAAGGAATAGTTACAGCATTACCTGGTATTATTGATACTGTAAGTGAGATATTAACAACAATTTGTCAAACAATTAATCAATTAGCACCACAGTTAACGGAAGTTGGGTTTGAAATAATAAGCCAATTATTATTAGGAATAATGGAAAATTTACCGATGCTGGCTGAAACAGCACTAACTTTTATTTTAAGTTTAGTAGATGGTTTGGCCGCTCAGCTGCCTGTACTTTTGCCAGTTGCAGTAGATATGGTAATGACTTTAATTGAGGGATTAATTAGTAATTTACCAGCAGTTTTAGAAACTGGAATGAATTTATTAGATAGTTTAATAATAGGTATTTTTAATGCATTACCAGTTTTAATTGAAAGAGTACCGGAAATAATCTATCAGTTTATTATGGCTTTGATAGAAAGAGGGCCAGAGTTATTAGAGGGAGGTAAACAAATTTTACAAAAAGTTATTGAGGGAATAAAAAATTTGATTGGAAGTCTGATCGATACAGCTGGAGAATTAATAGCAAATTTTATTTCTGTATTTAGTCAGATTGATTGGCATAAAGTAGGTTATGATGTGATGATGTGGATTATTAATGGTATTTCTAGTTTACTTAATAATTTACAAGAGTTAGGAAGTAAGATAGTCTCAAAAATAAAAGATACAATAGTTAATACAGACTGGCTAAAATTAGGGGGAGATATAATTAATGGATTAGTTGAAGGATTTAAAAAGGGAATTGGTGGTTTATTGGATATAGCAAAGGATGCCTGTAAAGGTGTAATGGATGCAATAACTGATTTCTTTGATATTTTTTCACCGTCACATAAAATGCGTGATGAAATTGGAAAGTATTTACCTAGTGGGATTGCTGTTGGTTTTGAATTAGCAATGCCGTTAGCTACAAAAGATATGATCAATGCTACTGATTCAGGGTTTAGAAAACTTAGACAATCAGCTGTGACATCTAATTCCTGGTTTGCAAGTGATTTATCTTTAGCTTTTAGTCAGGATAATAGTATGAATGAAGGATTAATTGACTATAACAAATTAGCAGCCAGCATGTCTAAAATTAAAATGGGTGTGTATATGGATAAAACAGAAGTAGGTAAAATAATTACACCAACTGTAGATGTTGAATTAGCAAGAGAGACAAACAGAAAGGGGCGACATGGGGCATGATAGATTTGATCTTATATCAAAATTATAAAAATAATAATGGTGAAATTAAAGAAAAGAAATATTCTTTGAAAGATGATTTTAAAATGCGAATCTTAAGTTATAACATTGGGGCACCCGAAGTAATTACTAATATTATCGCTATTCCATATTCAAACAATTACATTGATTTAACTGAAGTGTACGGCTCACCAGCTTATCAGCAAAGAACAATTATTGTTAATGTTGACAGCATAGAAAAAACTAAGTTATGGCATCAATATATTGACGAATTATATAATTTATTTCATGGAAAAAAAGTAAAAGCAGTTATTACTAGTGATAGTGAATATTATTATGAAGGGAGAGCAGCAATTGAGTTAGATGACAGAGATGATAATCTAGTCAATAAAATTGCTATTAAGATTGTTGCAAACCCATTTAAAAAACATTATTTAAATGATTGGGATGAAAGGTTATGATAGTTAGATTATTGTGTGATGAATATATAATTCATGATTCATCTAGTTATGATTATCGTTGTATTAAATTGAATTTAAAACAAAAAGTAAATACTTCAAATACATTGATTTTTACAATTCTTCCAAATCATCCTTATTACAATAAAATTAATAAACTAGTTTCTGTACTGAAATTAATTGAAATAAATCAAGATGGTCAAGAATTAATGTTTAAAGGAAGAGTTATTGATAGTTCTGATACAATTGATGGAATAAGAACTTATACTTGTGAAGGGGTACTAGGTTATTTAAATGATACAATCCAGCCATTAATAACTTATGAAAATGTGGCTGTTAAAGATTATTTAAAAAGCAGATTAGACAGACATAACCAGATGGTTGAAGAGAACAAACGAATCTATATAGGAAATATTATTGATAATAATATCCTTATCACGAATAAAGATAGTAAAAGAATTACAACAATGAATAGCATCCAAGATATTTTGATTGATCAATATGGTGGATATTTATCAATTAGAGAGCAAGATAATAAAAATTATCTTGATTATACATACAGTTATAATCATTTAAACTCTCAAGAAATAAAGTTCAAAAAAAATATCCTGGACTTAGAACAGTATATCACATCAGTTGATTTAATAACGGCGTTAATTCCATTAGGTGAAAAGGACCAGGAAACAGATTTACCAATTACTATAGAAAGTGTAAATAATAATAAAGATTATATTTTTGATGAAGATGCTGTATCAAAATATGGGTGGATATATAGTACTAAAGAATATGAGAAAATAAATAGTCCTCAACTCTTATTAGAAAAAGCTGAACAAGATTTGTCTCAGCTTACTAAGCTATCTTTATCATTAACAATTACAGCGATTGATTTATCATTAGTAGAAGTTGATATTGAAAAGATCAGACTAGGAGATAAATTGAAATGTATTTCTAAAGAACATAAATTGGATGATTATTTTTTATGTATAGTTTTAGAAAAAGATTATCTAGATCCATCAAATTCTAAAATAACTTTAGATAAAACTATTGCAACAAGTTCTGATATTGCAATCACTACTAATCGAGATATATCTAAAGTTAACAATAGTGTAAATTTAAATACTCAATTTTTTCAGGAAATGGTTAATGAAAAAGTAGAATTAATTAATGGAAGCAGTGGTGGTTTTGTGTACACAAAAACGGATAGTTTTGGTAGACCCAAAGCTACATATTATATGGATAATGATGATATAAATGAGGCAAAAAACATTTTAAGAATTGATAATAATGGTATAGCTTTTAGTAATCAGGGCAAAGATGGAACATTTAATATTGCCTGGGGAATAGATACAAAATTAGATGCTTCTTTTATTAAAAAAGGTACTTTAAAAGATATTGTTGTTGAATGTAACGATGGAACCGTAGGTGGCTGGAAGGTTACAGATGATGGATTGCAAGTTAATAATGAATATCAAATTGAAAAAGAATTAAAAATAGGAATATTGAAATTTAATTTGAACAGTAATTCTTCTAAAATATTAGACTGGTCTGTCACAACAGATGATAATAATTATCAAAACGGATATTTAAAACCAGATATTTTGAGTATAGAAAACATTGAAACTAAGAATATCGTTACTAATAAAATTTATCAAAGTGAATTACAGGAAAAACAAAATATTGATTTATTTAGTAAAGGTTTAGATGAAGTAAATAAAACAGATATATATACTTATGTATATAACAGTGAACAGCAAATAGGATTTCTAATTGGTGATAATTATAACTTATCAAGTAAATTAGTTAGTCTGGATGGTAAAAGTATAAATATTATTAATGCACTTGCTATTGCTTATAAAGCAATTCAAGAATTAAATGAAAAAATAGAAGGAGGAATGAGTAAATGATTGTATCAACAATTACACAGCAGGGATATGATCTTACATGTGATATTAATGATATTCCAGCGCAATTTAGTGGGAATATTGAATTTAAATTTATAAAAGATAACAACTATGAAAGTTATGTTGTTGTACCTTATTATAAATATTTAAGTGATCGTTTTTTAGAAAGTAATCGAAATACAAAAACATACCAGTTAGAAATCACTAATGGAGTTTTTAAATTACCACCACAAGCATTTGAACTTGATGGTTATGTAGCAATTGCGTTTTCGTTATCTAATGGAAATGAAACAATCCAAACAAATCCAATTGTATATAAAATTTATGCAACGGCAGGTAATGGTAATATTTTACCAGAAGAAAATACGTGGCAGGATATGGTAATTAAAGTAACAAGCGATTATATTGATTTAAATGTAAAAGATACTGTCAATGAATTAATCTCTACATCAACTAGCCATCAAGAACAAGTAACCAATCTAGTTGAACAGGCTACACTTCAACAAGATGAAATATCTTCAGCATTGACAAGTTCAATAAGTGCTACAAATGAAGCAAAAAAAGCTGCAGTTACTGCTCTAAGTGTAACAAATGAAGCACGAACAGCAGTAACAAATGCTGCTCAAGCGACGCAAAGCGCTAATGAAGCGGCTAATAGTGTTGTAATTATTAGAAATGGAACCACTGTACCATCATCTTCATTAGGAAAAAGTGGAGATTATTATATTAATACTGCCAATGGTGATTTTTATCTAAAAAACACCTCATCATGGAGTAGAAAATTTAATATGATTGCTTTAGATCAAATAGCTGAAATAAAAAATGCGTTTAATTCAGTTACAGCATTAACAAAACAATTATTTTTACTAATGCATCCGGTTGGATGTATATATATGAGCACATCTTCAATTTCACCACAAACAACTTTTGGTGGCACATGGATTAGATGGGGTAATGGTCGTGTACCAGTTGGTGTTAATATAACAGATACTGATTTTAATACAGTAGAAAAAACAGGTGGTGAAAAAGAGCATAAATTAACAATAGAAGAAATACCAAGTCATAATCATGCGATATATGGAGGATGTACAACAACACAAAATATAGTTACTGGTGCAAATAATAATGGCTGGATTCCGATGCTAGATGGAAAAAAATACCAAAACGAAGATCCATTGGTAAAAGTAGGTGGAGAACAATCACATAATAATATACAACCGTATATCACTTGTTATATGTGGAAAAGAACTGCATAGTAAAGGAGATGTGATATCTTGAAAAAGATGAACTTAAAGATTAGATTTAAAAATCCAATCTTTATTATTCAATTAATATTAGCAGTGTTAACACCTATATTGGCTTATGCTGGATTAAAAGCTGAGGATCTAACTACTTGGGATACACTGTTAAAAGTTTTATTGAATGCTTTAGGTAATCCCTATGTTTTAAGTTTAGTTTTTGTTAGTGTATGGAACGCCATTAATGATCCAACAACTCCAGGAATAACGGATAATACAGGAAGCATAAATGAAAATAGGAGTTAATTGTGGACATACATTGAAAGGCCCAGGATCAGGAGCTGCTGGTTTCATTAATGAAAGTGTAGAAACACGAAATGTTGGAAATATACTAATAGAATTATTAAAGAATAACAATAATGAAGTTATTAATTGTACAGTAGATAAGGCTGATACACAAAACGCTTATCTTGTTGAGTGTGTAAAACTAGCAAATCAACAGGACTTGGATTATTTTATTTCAATCCATTTTAATGCTGGTGGCGGTAAAGGAACTGAGATATATACATACAAAGGTAAAGAATATATAGAAGCTTTAAAGATATGTGAAAATATTTCAACATTAGGATTTAATAATCGTGGTATTAAAGATGGTTCTAATTTATATGTAATAAGAAAAACAAAAGCTAAAAGTATGTTAATTGAAATTTGCTTTGTTGATAGTGATGATGCTAATAAATATTTAGATATAGGAGCAGTTAAGATTGCTCAGACAATTTATAATGGCATTGTTTATAATAATCAAATTAAAACAGAATATGATGAATGGATAGTAAGATTACAAAAAGAATTAAATGTTCAATTCCAATATAATCTGGTTATAAATGGTTTAAATAACTCTATACTTTTAGGTGTCTGTCCAACTATTAAAATTAATGCATGTGGTAATATTACAAAATTAATTCAAGAAAGATTGAATAGTGTAGGATTTGATTTGAAAGAGGATGGAATCTTTGGACAAAAAACGAAAAAAGCAGTTATAATATTTCAACAAAATAGAAATTTACACCAAGATGGAATCGTTGGTAAAAATACATGGAGATATTTATTAAGTGGTAAAAAGTATTAAAGGGGCTGTAACGACTAAGTAATTTTTATTAATTATTTAGAGCGTTCAGCTCTTTTTCTTTTATTAATCCCTTTCATATAAAAAAATCCATAAGAGTTATTTCATTGTGAATA
>JAETPY010000089.1 GCA_021770925.1 Erysipelotrichaceae bacterium
CGGTGAAGAAGGATATCCAGGAAATTTAGATTTCAAAGCAGTATATACTTTGGATAAAGATATTTTAAAAATTCAATATTTGGCTACTAGTGATCAAGATACAATTATTAATATCACTAATCACTCATATTTCAATTTATCTGGGGCTAAAGAAGATATTTATAATCATCAATTATTAGTTCATAGTGATAAATATGCATGTATAGATCCTGATGGTTTACCAACAGGTAAATTCAATAATGTAAAATCAACTGCATTTGATTTTAATATAATGACAAGAATAGGTGATGTTATTGATAGTGATGATGAGCAAATTAAATTAGGAGCAGGTTTTGATCATCCGTTTATTTTCAACCAAGATAAAAATCAGGCTGAACTATATCATGAAGCAACAGGACGTAAACTAACTATAAGTACTACTCTTCCTGGAGCTCAGATTTACACAGCTAATTATTTGGATGGTCGAATTGGTAAATATGGAATTAGTTATCCACGTCGTTATGCAGTGTGTATTGAAACACAGAATTTACCAGATGCAATAAATATTGAGGAAGATCCAACAACAATTTTAAAGAAAGGTGAAGTATATGATGAAATGACATCATATAAATTTGAGGTGATTAAATAATGATTAGAGCAACAATTGTTAAAGATGATTTAAAAAATAATAAATATAATGATTTGTTAAATGATATATATATTGATGAAAGTTTGTTAGAGTATCATCAAACGCGCTACATTAAGGCAATTGAAAAATATATCGATTTATATGGAGATAACGAAATAGAAATTTATAGTGCTCCTGGACGTAGTGAAGTTGGCGGTAACCATACTGATCATCAACATGGATGTGTTTTAGCAGCAGCAGTAAATCTTGATGCTATTGCAGTAGTTGGAAAGGTTGAAAATACGATTAAAGTATTATCGGATGATTTTGATATTGCACCAATTGATTTAAATGATTTAAAGAAGAAAGATGATGAAATAGGAACATCTGAAGGGTTGATTAGAGGTGTTTGTGCACGTTTAAAAGAATTAGGATATAAAATTGGCGGTTTTAATGCTTTTATCACTAGTGATGTTTTGATGGGAGCTGGTTTGTCTTCATCAGCTGCATTTGAAACGATTATTGGAACAATTATTTCTGGATTATATAATGATATGAAGATTGATCCTGTATTGATTGCTCAAGTAGGACAATATGCTGAAAATGTATATTTTGGTAAGCCATGTGGTTTAATGGATCAATGTGCCAGTTCGGTTGGAAGTTTAATTAATATTGATTTTAAAGATGTTGAAAAACCAGTTGTTGTTAAAGTTGATGTGGATTTTGCTAAGTTTGGTCATAGTTTATGTATTGTGGATACTAAAGGTTCCCATGCTGATTTGACTGATGAATATGCAGCAATTCCTAGTGAGATGAAAAAAGTTGCTAATTATTTTGGAAAAGAATTTTTACGGGAAGTCGATGAAGAAGCTTTCTTTAATGATATTGCAGGTGCAAGAGCTGCTTGTCAAGATCGGGCAATATTAAGAGCAGTTCATCTATTTGCAGAGAATAAACGGGTTGAAGCACAAGTAAATGCTTTAAATACTGGAGATTTTGATGAATTTAAAAAATTAGTTAAAGCATCCGGTGACAGCTCTTATAAATTTTTACAAAATGTTTATGCAAACTGTGATGTTCAAAACCAAAGTGTTTCAATTGGATTAGCGCTTTCCGAAAAGATTATTGGTGAAAATGGTGTTTGTCGTGTACATGGCGGTGGCTTTGCTGGAACAATTCAGGCATTTGTTAAAGATGAATTTGTACCTGTTTACAAAGAAGAAATTGAAAAAGTATTTGGTAAAGATGCTTGCCATGTATTAAAAGTTCGTAAATATGGTGGAATGAAAGTATTATAATAGGAGCATAAAAAGCTCCTTTTATTTTTAAAGTTTAGATGATCTTTTGATGTGTATTTATAAACAGAATGGATTAATTTTATTTAGATATGGCAATCTTATATATAGTCTAGTTATTAAATAGTTGATAATAAAAATCTAATTCTAAAAGAATTTTAAACTTGTTATAATTAATAGATTGTTTGGTATTTATAGGGTGTTTATATGTTTTGTACAAATATTAAAATTTTTAAATAACTAATTACAAGGGTTAGAATCTTTTAATAAAAAGTCTCGCAAGTGAATTTTTAATCGGCTATAATATTTGTATAAAGTGTTATTAGAAGAGAAAAAGGATGGTAATGATAATATGTTAAAAAATGAAAAAATGAGTAAAACTAAAATTGTTTGTACAATTGGACCAGCTTCAGATAATAAAGAGATGCTAACTAAATTAGTTAAAGCTGGGATGAATGTAATGAGGCTTAATTTTTCTCATGGTAGTCATGATGAACATTTAAATAAAATTAAATTGCTTGACGAAATCAATAAGGAATTAAATACTTCTGTAGCAATTCTATTAGATACAAAAGGGCCTGAGATTAGAACAGGTGATTTTGTTGGAGGTAAAACAGAATTTAAAAAAGGGCAGGTTGTTACTATTTGTCAAGAAGATATAGAGGGAACAAGTGATCGGTTTACGATTACGTATAAGGATTTGTATCGAGATGTTAAACCTGGTGGTTTTATTTTGGTTAATGATGGGCAAGTTGAGTTATTAGTTGATCATGTTGAAAAAACTGATATTGTTTGTGTTTGTGCTAATAATGGAATAGTTAAAAATAAACGGGGTATTAATGTACCAGGAATTAAATTAGGATTTGATTATTTATCAGCTAGAGATATTGATGATCTAACTTTTGGGTGCAGTCAGCCGTTTAATTATGTTGCCGCATCATTTGTCAGACGCGCTCAGGATGTTTTTGATGTAAAAAAGTTATTAATTGAAAATGGTCGTTCGGATATTCAAATAATAGCAAAGATTGAAAATAGTGAGGGTGTAGAAAACATTGATGAAATTTTAAAAATCGCAGATGGTATTATGGTTGCTCGTGGTGACTTAGGGGTAGAAGTACCAGCTGAAGACGTACCATTGATTCAGAAAGATATTATTAGTAAATGTAAAGATATGGGTAAACTAGTTATTACAGCGACTCAAATGTTAGAAAGTATGCAGCAAAATCCACGTCCTACCCGTGCTGAAGTAAGTGATGTTGCTAACGCTATTTTTGATGGTACTGATGCAATAATGCTATCAGGTGAGTCAGCATCTGGTTTATATCCTCAAGAAGCGGTTATGACGATGAGTCGCATTGCTTTAAAGACGGAAGAAAGTCTAGATTATGATGCTTTACATCGTCAAGCTGTTTTAACTGCTCCTCAAGATACATCTGAAGCAATCTGTATGTCTGTTGCTGAAATTGCTTCAAAATTCCAGGTAGCTGCAATTATTGCTTTTACAGAGAGTGGATTTACGGCCCGTAAAATGTCACGTTATCGTCCTGAAGCTAGAATTATAGCAGCGACTCCAATGGTGGAAACGACAAGATCATTAGCCATTAATTGGGGAGTTAAACCAGTTATATGTAAATATATGTCTACTCGTTCAGTTATGATGGATTATGCGGAGATCATTGCCCGTGAAAACGGTGTTGAACCTGGAGAATTAATTCTTGTTACTGGAGGAACACCAGGACTTATGGGGGATACAAGTTATTTAGAATTAATTCGTATAAAATAATGTTTGATTCAGAAAAAACTGAGATTAATTAGATTATCTAAGAGACACCTTAAAAAGGTGTTTTTTTAGATGGATAGAAGATAATAAGAAATTTATACTTAAGATTTAAAATTATAATATGAATTAATGAACGAATAAAATTATTAGGTTTATGTAAAGCCTATAACTATATTTTTTATTTGAATAAAATATAGTAAAGAGAGGTGTTATAATGGATCCGTTTCAAAATGAAGTTTTTATAGATGGAGAGCCTTTTATTAGTGGTCAGGCAAATCCACCATTTTGGTTTTGGTGGCTTTTTCCACCTCCAAGACCGCCAAGACCACCAGGACCTTGGCATCCAGGATTTCCGTGGCATCCACCAGGTCCATGGTATCCAGGACCACCAGGTCCGCCAAGGCCACCACGTCCTCCAAGACCATGGTAATAGGTACTTTTATTTAAAGTACCTATTTTTAGTAGATAGCGATAGTTGTTTAGTTAGATATACAGTTAAGTTTTTTATTATTCATGTAATTATTAATTTATTAGAATATTGTATCAATATTTAAATTTGTATTTATATAAATGAAAAACTATAAGATGGTTAAAATTACATCATCTTATAGTTTTTATTTAAAAATATTTGTTTTTGCAATAGCTGTAAAAGTTTTTTCAATCATTTCAACACCTTGAATTAGAGCGATTCTTACATATCCTTCCCCGTATGTACCAAATGCACTGCCAGGTACAAATAATACACCTGTTTGTTCAAATAAGTCATTAACAAAATCAACTGAAGTTTTATATTTATCAGGAATCTTAGCCCAAATAAACATTGTTCCCATTGATTTATCAATTTTCCAGCCAATTTTTTTAGCATTGCTTAAAAAAGCATCACGTCGCATTTTATAAGCATTACGAGTCTGTTCAACACATGACTGATCACCGCTTATTGCTTCTATCGCTGCCAGCTGAACAGGAATAAACATCCCATAGTCCATATTTGATTTTAAAGTTTTTATTTGTTTAATAATATTTTTATTACCTACAGCAAATCCTACTCGTGCTCCTGCTAGTCCATATGTTTTTGATAATGAATTAAATTCAATTCCAATATCTTTTGCGCCAGGATAAGACAAAAAGCTTTTTCCTGGTTTTTCAAATAATAGTTCACTATATGCATTGTCATGAAGAACAATAATATCATTCTTTTTTGCAAATTTAATTAATCCGAGATAAAATTCATCATTAGCAATTCCGCATGTAGGATTATTTGGATAAGAGACAATCATAAATCTAGCTAATTTAGCATCATTTTTATTAATTGCTTCAAAATCAATTAAATAATTATTTTCTTTTAATAATGGCATTTCAACGATTCTAGCTCCAGCAATTAAAGGTCCATCTTTAAAAACGGGATAGCTGGGATTAGGAACTAATACTGTATCTCCTTCATTAATTAATGTCATTGCCAGATGAGATAAACCTTCTTGAGAACCTAATAAAGAACAGACTTCGTCATTGTTTAAATTGACATCATATCTTTTTTGATACCAGCTGATAGCGGCCTCTATTAATTCTGGTAAATCATTGATTGCATAAACATAGTTTTTAGGATCTAAAGCTGCTTTAGATAAAACTTCACGAATATTTTCGTTTGGTGGTATATTAGGGGTACCAGTACTAAAGTCAATAACTTCTAAGCCCATTTGTTTTCTTTGGGCTGCTTTTTTTGCAAGAGTTGTAAAAATACTTTCAGGAAATAGATTCATTCGTTTTGAAAAATTCATTTGATAATTCACCTCTTGATTATTCTAATACAAATTGTTGTTAAGTTAAAGAAAAATATTGTTTTATAAAGATATATAAGATGTTAAATAAATATGTCATAATATTGATTTTAAATGTAGCGATGTTTACAAAGTTTAATTAGATGAAGGCTATATATGAGAATTTAAAATAAGTTGTTCAATTGAAAGAAAGCTCTTTAAAATATTCTTCTGGCGGTTTTTTCTAAAGAAATAACAGGTGAAGGCATAGTTATTTTTTTAATCAGAAACATTTTTAAAAAGAGTCGGTAAATAACTCATTATTTATGATGAGCTGGAATAGAAATAGTTAGTTTTCTTAATTTATCAAGATACTTACAATGAATAACTAAATTATTATTTAGATTACAGTGATTTAAATATAAGTATTACCATCAAAAGCCAATCTACAAATAAGTCCATACATCATCATGATAATATTAGTCATAGATCAAAAAAGCATATTCATCTTTAATTGGATATACTTTGTTATTAATTATAATATCACCCATATCTTTAGATAGTAATGAATTAAATAATTTTATCTTATTGAAGAACTATATCAATAATCAGAACTGCATTTCTGTATGCCACAAAATTTTAAATATAAATCTTTAAACAGCTGATTTTCTGTTTTTAATGAAGAGTACATAATTTATAACTTATTATAACAAAATTATATTTAGATGAGTTCTAAAAATAGGCAGATTTCATATAAATAAGACGAAGAGAGGAGTTTACAATGGAAACGAAAAATATCTTACATGATATCGCTAAAAGATGCGATGGGGACATATATTTAGGGGTTGTAGGACCAGTAAGAAGTGGAAAGTCTTCATTTATTAAACGTTTTATGGAAATGGCAGTTATTCCCTATATCGAAGATAAAGATGCTAAATTAAGAGCGATTGATGAATTACCACAGTCAGGTAAGGGTAAAATGATAATGACAGTCGAACCTAAATTTATACCTAACCAGGCTGTTGAAATGGTAATGGATGAAAGTTTTAAAGTTAATGTACGTTTGGTCGATTGCGTTGGTTACGTTATTGAAGGTGCAAAAGGATATAAAGATGATCAAGGGATTCGTTATGTTAAGACGCCGTGGTATTTGGAATCAATTCCTTTTGATCAAGCAGCTAAAGTAGGAACAAAAAAGGTTATCCAGGATCATTCTACAATTGGAATTGTAATTACAAGTGATGGCAGTATCTGTGATATTCCAGGTGATAATTATATTGAAGCTACAGATAGTATTATTGATGAATTACAAGAAATAGATAAACCTTTTATCGTAATTATTAACACAAAGGATGTTAATAGTGCTCAGTGTAAAAGGGAGTATGAGCGTTTAACTGGAAAATATGATGTACCAGTATTATCAATGGATGTCACTAATATGGAAGAACCACAAATTGTTTCTTTATTAAAAGACGCTTTATATGAATTTAAAATTAGTGAAGTACGTATTGAAGTACCTAAATGGTTAGCGATGATGTCAAACAATCATTGGCTGAAACAAACTTTAGATACATCATTAAAAGAATCATTGCAGTCAATAAAGAAGTTTAAAGATGTAGAAAGAATTGGTGATGCAATTAGTGAATATGATTTTGTTGACAAGGCGTATTTAACAGGGATTGATACGAGTACATCTAGTGCTACTTTAAAAATTGAAGAACGTGATGGTTTATACAATGAAATTTTAGAAGAAATAATAGGAGATAAAGGTTTTGATCAGGCAACATTTTTAACTTTTATTCAAGAACTGGTTGATATAAAGAAAGAATATGAAGGCTTTTCAAATGCGATTAGAATGGTTAAACAAACGGGATATGGCTATGCGATTCCAAAACTTGATGAAATTGAGTTGAGTGAACCAGAAGTTATTAAACAAGGACCTCGTTATGGAATGAAACTGGTTTCAAAAGCTGGAACTACGTATATGATCAAAGTAGATATTGAAAGTACATTTGAACCAATCATCGGTTCAAAAGAGCAGGCCGAAGCATTTATCGAGTATTTAAATTCTAATGGAAATGATAAACAGGCGATTTTTGATTGTGATGTTTTTGGACGTAAATTAGGTGATCTGATTGAAGAAGGAATGTATATTAAGTTAAATGCTATCCCAGAAAATGCCAGTCTTAGAATACATGATATTTTATCAAAAATAGTAAATAAAGGGAAAAGTAATGTTATTGCAATTGTACTATAAAAGTGCTTGAAATCGGTAATTTTTAATGTTATACTTTCGAGGTATTAGAATTATGGAGGTAGTTATGAATAAGAAAGAATTAGTTGAATCAGTATCTAAAGAAAGAAATTTGACAAAAAAAGATGCCGAAATTTTAGTCGATACAGTTTTTAATACAATTACACGTAGTGTTATTGAAGGAGATAAAGTTTTAATCTCTGGATTTGGAACTTTTAAAGTAAACGATCGCAAGGCTCGAAAAGGAATATCACCTAAAACCCAAAAGGAAATGATTATTCCTGCCAGCAAAACTGTTACATTCAAGCCAAGTAATCGTTTAAAAGATGCAATGAACTAATCATTGCTCTTTTTTATTTTAGATAAAGATATTTTTTATTATATTATTAATAATTAGTTAATAATATCGTGTATAATAGAATTAAAGGAGTTGAAAAATATGCCATTTTTTTATTATCCAATGTCATCAGCTTATATGATTGGTTATCTTTTGGTTGCTATTGGATCAATGATTATGATTTATGCTCAGATAAAAGTAAATAGTGCCTACAATAAATATGAAAAAATCCCTAATAGTCGAGGGATGACAGGCGCGATGGTAGCTAGAGAGATTCTTGATCGAAATGGGTTGCATGATATTCAAATTAATCGTGTAAATGGGAAATTATCAGATCATTATAATCCTCGTAATAAAACAATTAATTTGTCTCAAGGAATTCATGATGGTACTTCAATTGCAGCTTTAGCTGTAGCTAGTCATGAATGTGGACACGCAATTCAGCATTTAGTTGGATATCGACCATTAGTATTTAGAAATGCAATTTTACCATTGTGTAATGTTGGCCAATATTTAGGATGGATTGCAGTATTTATTGGATTATTAATGGGAAATTCTAACATTGCCTGGCTAGGTGTTATTTTGATGTCGGGTATCTTACTTTTTCAAATCGTTACTTTACCAGTAGAGTTTGATGCATCATCTAGGGCATTAAAGATTTTGAAAACTAATTACTTAACTGATAATGAGTATGGTGGGGCTAAATCTATGTTATCTGCTGCTGCATTTACATATGTTGCGGCAATGCTGTCAACTGTTTTATCATTGTTTAGAATAGTTTTGATCGTATTAGGCAATGATCGTGATTAGTTTATATTTTGATTCAAAGTTTTAAGCTTTGAATCTTTTTTTGTTTATAAAATAGCAATTTGTAAATAGAACGTCAAAAAATATAAATATATTTTGCAATAGTAATGAATATTATTGATACAAAGGAAAACTATTTAAAGAAAATTAAGAAAGGGAATAATTACGGAAAAATGGAAAAAGTTTAATTGTTGTTTTAGTATTGCTGATGTTTTTTCAACATCAAATTTAAATGTTTTTGCTCATGATAAAACAAGGACTTCATTATCATCAGAAAGTGAGTATAAAATATCCCCAATTCCACAATCAATTATTATTTATTGGACAGGTGATGATGTTAATTCGCCAATTACTCAAGAGACAGTTAATTATGTAAAAGAAAAAAACATATGGCAGGACAGCTTTAGATAGAGATTCAGGACGAATATTATTTAATTGCTAGTAATATTGCTAATTGTCCTGATTCATCAAGAATACCAAATATTTTTTAGAATCGGTATATCTTAAAAGAGCTGTTGGATAAGGCTGATAGAATAAAAGATTTAGATCAATATACAATCGAATGTAAAGAAAGATTTTTAGAGGCTTTAATGCAGGCAAAGAGTATTTATGATGATGAATCAAGCAGTCAACTCTTTAGAAACAAAAGTAATTGTAAAAGATCGTTTAGAAAGATTAAATTTTTATTAGATGTTTTAAAAAGAACTAAGAGTTTCTTTAATCAAGTTGACTGTTCACAAGAAGAGATTGATAATTGCTGTGTTGAATTAGAAAATGCAATTAATAGATTAGTAAAAAAGGAAGTAGATGTAGTTATTTTTGAAGGTACGAGCAGTATAAATACTGGAGATAGTAATATAGGAAAAGAGTATTTTATTTTACTGGTTATTAGTTGTTTAGGTCTAATGATAAAAAAAGAAGAATATTAAAATATATGGAGTCTTTTGGCTTCATATATTATTAATTCGATTTTTCTTTTATAATCGATGAATTGATAGTATAATAGGCGTAGAAAGTTGGTGAAGTTTTGAAATTTTTACGGAAACATAGATTTAATATTCTAATAGTGTTTTTGGTATTAGTTTTTATTATAGTTAGCTTTTATATGCTTTGGGTACATGTTCCATATTCAAAGTATAGGAATGATTTAATGAAAATTGAACAAGAAATTGTAGCAGCAAATGATTATGACAGCTCTGATTATTTTAATCGTTATGATGGTGAAAAGAGTTATTATATTATTCATGCTAAAAAAGGGAAAAAGCAGCAGTATGCTGTATTTGATGAAAAGAAAAAATTTATTAAGTCATACAGTGGTGATGTTGTTAACCAGCAGGAATGTATTGATGCTTTTAAAGAAAAATATAAGCAGGTACCTGATGATGTTGAAATAGGTTATGAAAATGAAATATTTGTTTATAGTTTGCTGTATCGAGGAAAAGAATCGTTGATTTATGCTTTTTATGGAATTGACAATGGTCAGTTTATAAAAGCATATCGAATTGATAATAGTAGGTAGATTTATGTTAAAGGAATTAATGGAAAATAGATGTATTGATATTAGTCGTTTGTTGTTATTGAGGGCTAAAGAATTAAATATTGATGATAATGAATGTTATATTTTGTTGATTGTATATACATTGAAAGATATTGGAATCAAGACAGTAACACCTCAAATGATTCAAAATTATTCGATGTTATCAAATCAGAAACTTGATAAGGTATTAGCATCATTATTGAATAAAAAGCTGATTTATAATCAGTTAGGCTCTATTAATTTAAATAATCTTGAACAAAAGCTGTTACAAGAAAAGGAAGCTGTTGATAAAAAGGAAACAGAAGTTGATTTAATTAATATTTTTGAAGAGCAGTTTGCAAGAGCATTATCACCAATCGAACTTAATATTATTAGAGATTGGAAAAGTTGTAATTATAGTGATGAGATGATAGTTAAAGCTTTAAAAGAAGCAGTTAAAAGTCAAGTGCTTAATTTTAGATATATTGAAGGAATACTTTCTAATTGGGCTAAAAATGGAATTAAACAGCGTTATGTTGAGCGGGATGAGCCAAAACGAACTGTTCCAATTAGTGAGTATAAATGGTGGGAAAATGAATAAAGAAAAGACAGGGAGAGTATTAGATTATTTTGAAGAACTGTTTCCTGATGCTTATTGTGAATTGAATCATGAAACGGATTTTCAATTATTGGTAGCTGTAATGTTATCAGCACAGACAACAGATAAAAAGGTTAACCAGTTAACGGAAACCTTGTTTAAAAAATATCCTACAGTAGAAGCGGTAAGTCAAGCAGCTTTATCAGAGTTACAGCAGGATATAAAGACGATCGGATTATATCGTAATAAGGCTAAAAATCTTTTAGCAATGGCAAATGTATTGATAGAAAAGTATGACGGTAAAGTACCTAGTGATCAAAAGCAGTTAGAAAGTTTACCTGGAGTAGGGCGTAAAACAGCTAATGTGGTTCGCTCTGTTGCCTTTGATATTCCTGCTTTTGCAGTAGATACCCATGTAGAAAGAATTGCTAAAAGACTAGGTTTTGCTAAAAAAGATGATAGTGTTTTAGTTGTTGAAAAGAAATTGTGTCGTTCGATTGAACGATCACGATGGAATAAATCTCATCACCAGTTTATCTTTTTTGGACGTTATTTTTGTAAAGCCACTAATCCAAGTTGTAGAGAATGTAAATTGAGTGATATGTGTAAAGATCCAATTAAAAAGAAGTATCTGGAAAAAGTAATGTAAAAAACGTTAAACTTTCTATGAGTTTAACGTTTTTAATTATTCGTAAAAAAAGCTGGATTTTTAGCAATGTCATTAAGTTAAGATGACAAATAATTAACCAGAAGTAATATTTAAATAATATTTCTTCTGGTTATATTTTTTGAAGAAGCTAAAAAAGTGTAGTATTGATACTACGTTTGT
>JAETPY010000090.1 GCA_021770925.1 Erysipelotrichaceae bacterium
TCTGTTTTGTTTTTTAATTATAATGAAGCATTATTATATTATTTTCTCTTAAAAAATTTAAAAAGCTTTGAAAAGTTTTCACAGTTAAAATAATTTTCACTTTGAACCCAAGCAGGGCAAGTTTCAAAATTATCAGTTATTATAAAGTATCCATAAATATCCATTTAATGTCCCTCCTAAATGTTCTTTTTTTAACACAATAATATTATATAACAATCTTTTCATAATCATAGGGACAAATATTATAAAAAAATTATTAATATTTGTGCATAATGCACAAATGATGATAAAATAAAAAAAGGAGGTAAAGTATATGGGGTTTACAATAGAAGATGCCTTGATCCAAACCCAAGAGCAATATCATTTAAAGTTATTAGCGGGTCAAGAAGGTTGTGGAAATACAATGAGTTGGGTTCATATGATAGAAGACACAAAAATAATTCAACAGCTTTGGGGGAAAGAGTTAGCAGTAACAACAGGATTAGGTTTTCAAAGTCATGATGCACTTTTTGATTTTATTAAATGTTTAGTTAAATATCATAGCGTAGGTCTAATAATTAATACAGGTAAATATATTTTTGAGATTCCTCAGGATATTATTGATTATTGTAATGAGCAGGAATTTCCATTATTAACAACACCTTGGGAAGTTCATATGGCTGATTTGATAAAAGATTTTAGTATGCGCTGTTTATTTTCAGAAAGAGAAGATCGGCAAATATCGAAATTGTTTCAAGAGGTGTTTACAACTGTTCAAACGGTTGAGGAAGTAAGACCACAGTTAATGGGAGCATTTGATGTGGATGGCTATTTTCAAGTAGTGTTAATTGGAATTGAGAATTCTGATCAGTTCGATGCTATTGAGAGAAGAAAGATTGCTTTTCAATTAGAATTATGTTTTGAAAAAATTGAAAGTCCGTATACTTTTTTCTGGTATGATGGATATTTTGTTTTGGTTGTAAATAATTTAGATCCTGATAATTTAAAAATAATTATCGATAAAATGTATAAAAGAGCAAAAAAAAGGATAGTGAAAAAGTATATTAATTTAGGAATTGGAAGCCAAATGCTAGATTTTAGTCAGGTAATCTTAAGTTATAAACGAGCACGTGCCGCGGTTTTAATGGCTTCACAGTTTCAATCTCCAATGGTTTTTTTTGAGGAAATGGGAATTTATCAGATTCTTTTTTCAATTGAGGATAAACAAATATTAAGTGAAATGTATCATAATTTATTACAGCCTCTTATTGATTATGATCAAAAGCATCATGGGGAACTGGAAAAAACACTTTTCTATTATTTGTTTTATAATGAAAGCCAAATAGAAATGGCTAAAAATCTTTATATGCATCGAAATACTATTAATTATCGAATGCTTAAGATTAAGGAATTGTTGGGATGTCAGTTAGATACTTTTGAAGAAAAGATGCCATATATGTTAGCAATGTATATTAAAAAGATTTTAAATGAGAACAATACTTAATAATGGTGGAGGATAATCTATGTATAATAATATTTTAGAGTTTAAAGGGATCTGGCGAACATATCAGCAGCGTGTACTTGATAAATTTGATGAGTATGGCAAAGATCGAAGAATTCATGTGGTAGCGGCCCCAGGTTCGGGGAAGACAACACTAGGTATTGAACTTATTAAACGTACTAATCAGATTGCCTTGATTTTAGTACCTACGATTACAATTAGAGAACAGTGGATAGATAGAATTAGTAAAGCTTTTTTATGTAATGAAACGGATAGAGATAAATATTTATCACAGGATTTAAAACATCCTAAATTAATTACAGCAGCTACTTATCAAGCGCTTTTTAGTGCAATGAGCAGATATAGTGGTAAGTTAGTTGAAGAAGATGATGAATTTAAGATGGCTGAAGAAGTTGATTATTGTGATTTTGATGTGTTAGAAACTTTTAAAAATCATCAACTAGGAACATTATGTCTTGATGAATGTCATCATTTAAGAAACGAATGGTGGAAATCACTTGAAGAATTTAAAAAAGCCTTTAATAATATTTTCACGATTGCTTTGACTGCTACCCCTCCATATGATTCAAATATAAACATGTGGAGTCGTTATATGGATATGTGTGGAGATATTGATGAAGAGATAACAGTACCTGAACTTGTTAAAGATGGTACATTATGTCCACATCAGGATTATGTTTATTTTAATTATCCAACTAGTTTTGAAAAGCAAGAAATTAATATTTTTAAAGAAAATGCTAAAAATATTTTAAATCAGCTGTTTAATGATAAGCAGTTTTTACAAGCTGTTCAAAGCCATCGTTTTTTTACAGGTGCTGTAAGTGATGAAGAATTGTTGGAAAATCCTGCATATTTATCTTCATTGTTGATTTTTTTTAATGATCAGAGAATTGATTTTTCTAACCGCTATCAAAAATTATTAGGTTTTAAAAAATTAGAACCGATGTCTTTGAGATGGCTGGAGATATTGCTGCAGGGATTTTTTTATGATGATGTGGAATCTTATGAAGTGGATGAGAATTATCGGCAGCTAATGATGAAAGAATTGAAAGCAAAGGGATTGATTGAAAAACGAAAAGTTTCTTTACAAGTTAATCAGGTGATTGAAAAAATGCTGATTAATTCAAGAGGAAAATGTGAAAGTATTAAGCAGATCGTTTTTCATGAATATCAAAATCTTGGTAAGAATTTAAGATTGTTGATTCTTACTGACTATATTCGAAAAGAATATGAAAGTTCTTTAGGAGATGAAACTAAAGTTGTAAATAATTTGGGTGTATTACCGTTTTTTGAACAGTTAAGAAGGGAAAGTGTAAATAGAAATAGAACTCTAAAATTAGGGGTTTTATGTGGCAGTATAATTATTATTCCAATTGAAGCAAAAGAAGCATTATTTAAAAAGGTAAATGACCTAAATAAAATTAAAGTAATTAAAGCTGGTAAATTAGAAGATTATATAAAAATAGAAATTAACGGTAATCATCATTTTCTTATTGGAGCAGTTAGTGAATTGTTTGCTCAAGGTTATATACAGGTGCTGATTGGAACTAAATCATTGTTAGGAGAGGGTTGGGACTGCCCGTGTGTTAATACACTTATCTTAGCAAGTTTTGTAGGTTCCTATATGTTAAGCAACCAAATGCGAGGTAGAGCAATTAGAGTATTTAAAGACGATTTTAATAAGACTAGTAATATTTGGCATTTAGTTTGTGTTAGACCGCGAGATAAATTACAAATAGATAATAATAGTGAGGACTTTGAAATGCTGGCACGACGAATGGAACATTTTTTAGGATTGCATTATCAACAAGATACAATTGAAAATGGTGTCGAACGTTTATCAGCGATCAGACTACCATTTAGTCCTAATAATATTAAAAAGACTAACCAGGAAATGTTAAACTTATCAAATCAGCGAGAATTATTAAAAGATAAATGGGAACGGTCTTTAGCGATTTATGAAAAAATTGAAATTGTTGATGAAACAGAAGTAAGAGATAAGTATATTACAGTGGTATTGTTTAATGATGCTTTACGACTCTTAATTATAATGGTCATAGCTGGAATAATTGGGGTAACATTAGGATTGCCTTTATTAAAAGATCTATCTCTATTATCAATTCAAAAATATATATTTGTAATAGTTTATATAGCGATATTTTCTTTAGGAATATTGTTATCTTTAAAGAAAGTTCTTGTTTTAAAAAATCCCATGGCACGTTTAAATATATTTGGTAAAGGAATTAGGGAAGCTTTAGAAAAGACTAGTCAACTTGACTGTTATAATAGTCGGGTTGAAGTAGAATCTTATGGAGTAAGACATGCTGTTTATTTACTTGGTGGTACTGGACATGATAAAGCACTGTTTGCTAAATGTGTTAATGAATTTTTTGCTCCGATTGATAATCAGCGTTATATTCTATATAATCAAAAACGTAAAGGGAAGTTAGATTGTTATTTTGCTATACCTGATTGTTTTGCTAAAAGAAAAGAAGATGCGATTATTTTTGCACAGTATATGAAACCGTTTATTGGTAAATATGAAGTTATTTATACAAGAAACGAAAGTGGCAGAAAAATTCTTTTAAATGCTCGAATCGATGCTTTAGCTAATCGTGAAGAACGTTGTTTTACTAGAAAAAAGGTAAAAGGAGCTTTAGAATAATTGCAGTTATGTTATACTGTCTTTAGGTGATAAAATGAAATGTTTAATAGAAAAGAAATGTGGCAGTTGTAAATATATTAATATCAATTATCAAAAGCAGCTGGATATAAAAAAAGAGGATTGTAAAAAACTTTTAAAAGATAATCGCTTAGATATGTATAAAGTAGAAGATGTGTTAGGGATGGAACATCCCTATGCATATCGTAATAAAATAATTATTGCTTTTAATCAAAAATATGAATTTGGTTTTTATGAAGAAGATAGTCATAAAATTATTCCTTACGATCGTTGTTTATTACATGAAGAAGTAAGTGATTTAATTATAAAGAAAATTCAAAGTTTATTAAAACGATATCGGGTTAGTATTTATGATGAAAATCGAAATAAAGGCTTATTAAGACATATTTTGATTCGTAGAGCCGTTGTTAGTGATCAGACAATGATCGTTTTGGTTTGTAATGATAATATGTTTAAGGGATCTAAGAATTTTTGTAATGAGTTAATAAAGAGTTTTCCTAGTATTAAGACAGTTGTTTTAAATGTTAATAAAAGGAAAACGAGTATTGTTTTAGGAAATGATGAAAAGATACTTTATGGTAAAGGGTTTATTGTTGATGAGTTATGTGGTTTGAAATTTAAGATTTCACCAAAATCTTTTTATCAGATCAATCATCAACAGTGTGAAATACTTTATCATAAAGCTTTGGATCTATTGAATTTAAAAGGAAATGAAATTGTTATTGATGCTTATTGTGGAATTGGTACAATCGGGATGATTGCTTCAAGTAAAGTAAAAGAGGTAATTGGAGTAGAAGTAAACAAAGATGCTGTTAAAGATGCAATTAACAATGCTAAGATGAATAAAATTAATAATATTAAATTTGTTAATGATGATGCCACTGCTTTTATGATCAAACTGGCAAAACAAAAACAAACAATAGACTGTATCATTATGGACCCGCCACGAAGCGGCAGTACTAAGGAATTCATGGATGCTATAAAAATCTTAAATCCTAAGAAAGTTGTTTATATTTCATGTGATCCAGGTACTCAGGTTAGAGATATCAAGTATCTTACAAAACTAGGATATTGTGGTGAAATTATGTATCCAGTTGATATGTTTCCCCATACTACTCATGTAGAGACGATAATAATGCTTTCCCACAAATAACAGATAATGTAATCAACGTAAAATTGGGGTTTGGCGAGGGTGAGGACAAAGTGCTGCTTGATAATATCGCCAAGAGAGCCGAAGTGTATAAACTGAAAGAGCGAGTTACCTACAAGATGATTAAGTATATAGAAGCAAAATACGGCTTCAAGGTACATACTTTATACATTGTTAAACGGCACTTTCTGCATGGCCGACGACTGCAAATTAAATTATTCCAATTCCTTCATTGTTTCATGAATCAAATTTAATGATTTTTGTATTTTAAGGAAAAAATCTAACAATTGTTTTTTAAAATTCATTATGTAAATCATTAAAGTACTTAAAACAATGAATTTTCTTAGCATAAATTAATTTGCAGTTGGTACAGCAAAAAAGGTGTATAGAGTTTGCAGTTTAACAAAATGTCTACGCACTGCTTAGCGAAGTGAGTTGGACTCATTATTGGCTTTTGATGCGAGTGGAAAATGCACAAGAATTTTATATGCAGGAAGCTGTAAAATCTCAATAGAGTACCAGACAACTTGAGCGCCAGATAGATTCCTTCTTCTATGAAAGGTTGTTATCCAGTAAATATAAAGGATGAGTTGCAGAGGAAATACAGACACTGGAAATGGCGGTTTTCTGGTGGAGAAAAGAGTAATAGTGAGGTGATATGGAGTGAATAAAGATCCATTTAAAGAATATATCAAAGAGTCCGAGCCTGATAAACGGGATAAAGGCTATGCGTGGCATACAGCAATTGGCCTGCAGGCTGTCGATGGGCTGAGGACATCGGAATATCTGGTGCGCACTGCTGTTCGCAATATCGAGGGCGAGATATCCTTTGATGAAACAAATGCACTTTTGCAGAGCTACTATGAAGAAAACCCTGCCCACGATGCTGAGGATCGCACCGAAGAGGCCGACAAGGTTTCGGCACGGATTGCAGCTCTATTATCCGAGCGGGCATTTAGTTTTACGCCCAATGAGTATATTTCTATTCACAGGAAGCTGTTTACTGGCATTTACTTTCATGCAGGACATATCCGTGATTATAACATCACAAAGAAGGAATGGGTACTAAATGGAGCAACCGTGCTCTACGGAAGTGCCACAGAGTTGCAGAAAACGCTGGATTATGACTTTTCTAAGGAGAGGGAGTTTTCCTATCGAAGCCTTACAATGGATGAAATCATACATCATCTTGCAGTATTTATATCTAGGTTGTGGCAAATCCATGTATTTGGTGAGGGCAATACCAGAACGACAGCAGTGTTTTTCATCAAATATCTGCGCACATTGGGATTTGATGTGACGAACGATATTTTTGCTAAGAATGCATGGTATTTTCGTAATGCACTGGTAAGAGCAAATTACAATGACTTGAAAAATGGTATTTATGAAACAACAGAATATCTTGAAGTTTTCCTACGCAATCTTCTGTTGAACGAGAACCATCCGCTTTATAACCGAACATTGCACATTAGTGAAGCATTTAAGAAAACAGAAAAACCGGATATTGAAACTACAAAACCAGACATTGATGTTTTAAAAGCAGACATTGAAAAAGTTTTCCAGCCCAAAACGGTAAGTTATATTTTGAAGCTTTATGAAAGATTTCCAAATCAAACAATTTTTGGACGTTCAGATGTGATGAAAGTGATTGGTATTAGGCCGTCTAGAGCTTCTGAGCTTTTGAGAGAATTGACAAAACACGGCATTATTGAGTCAGTATCTGGTCATGGAAAAGGAAAGTACCGTTTTCGGCTTCAGTAAGATTGAGGCGATGGTTTTTGGGATAAAGCATAGGAACTATAAATAGGTCAGATGGTTTCTGACCTATTTAAAAATCTAATATAATAATTTTTTTGGACAAATTATTTTGGGGATTGAGTTGTATGATAATGGTATGAAAACCGATATAATTGTCTTTTAAAATTCGGTTGCTTAACGAAAAGACAGTCGAGATAATAATGCTTTTCTACAAAAAACTGATAATGTAAAAGTGAAGTTTGGCGAAGATGAGGGAAGGGGTCCGCTTGATAACATCGCTAAAAGAGCCGAAACATACAAGCTAAGAGAGCATGTTACTTACAAAATAGTCATATATCGTAGAGGTAAAAAGAGATTTGGGGTTACCAATGTATGATGATTTTAATGCGTTAGAAGTATTGAAAAAGCTGATTAAGCATTTAATACCAGAAAAAGTTTAAGTAATAAAGTGTGTTTTGAGATATTTTTAAGTTATCTAAAATTATGAGTGTTTTATTAAAAATAGCAGTACGCTTATTTTTACATCTTTGTTCTTTCGTTAACTAATATTTTATCTGGTTAAAGAAGTGGGGTTAGCTATTATATTAAATTGTCTCAAATAAAATTTCTATGAATTTTTAATATAGATTTTACAAAAATAAGGAGAAATCTGCTTATATAATTGAGAGATTATCAAATTATCTAGAAGCCTTTAATAATGATGAAATTAATATATTGAGAAATAATAGTTATTTTATTGTGTTTTTGTCATGTAAATACAAATACATAAACTTATTCAAAACGGCAAAAAATGTAATTAAATCAAGTTTAAACCTGTTTGTAACATTGCCGATAATATGATACAATTTACATTAGATTAATGAAAATATTTATTTAATTTATAATGGAGGAAGGCAAATGCGATATCTTTCAGTTGCTGAAATAGCAAAAAAATGGAATATTTCAGAGCGCAGTGTTAGAAACTATTGCGCCCATGATCGTGTGAAAGGTGCATTTCTTAATGGTAAAACTTGGAATATTCCAGAAAATGCTAGGAAACCAGAACGTTCAAACAAAAAGAAAGAGCAGTCGATAACTTTGTTGGAGATTCTAAAAAATGAAAAGAAAGCAAAATATTCTGGTGGCATTTATCATAAAACACAGATTGATTTGACATATAATTCAAATCACATGGAAGGCAGCCGTTTGACTCATGATCAGACTAGATATATTTTTGAAACTAATACTATTAGCGTAGAAAATGAAGTTTTAAATGTTGATGATGTGATTGAAACGGCAAACCATTTTCGTTGTATTGATATGATTATTGATAACGCAAAAGGAGAGTTGTCTGAAAAATTTATTAAGGAGCTACACATGATTTTGAAAAGTGGCACCAGTGATTCCAGAAAAAATTGGTTTGTTGTGGGTGATTATAAGAAATTACCAAATGAGGTGGGTGGTATGCATACTGCACTGCCAGAAGAAGTTGCTGATAAGATAAAAGCACTGCTAATAGAATACAAAACCAAGAAAGAAAAGACTTTTGAAGATATTCTAGATTTTCATGTTAAGTTTGAAAGAATTCATCCTTTTCAGGATGGAAATGGACGTGTTGGTAGATTGATTATGTTTAAAGAATGTTTGAAATATAATATTGTTCCTTTTGTTATTGAAGATAATTTAAAACTGTTTTACTATAGAGGATTGAAGGAATGGAATAATGAAAAGGGTTATTTAATAGATACTTGTTTAAATGCACAAGATAAATATAAGGCATGTATGGATTACTTTAGAATTGTATATTAGAGATTGAATGTTCATAGTGTCAAATTGATATTTTTGATAAATTTTAAGAGAAAGTGATAATTTAGAAATAATTACAAAGAAATTACTGTAATAAAGTTATAAAAAAGGTAGAAGTATGTAACTCTAAAGAATGAGTGACTTACAAAATGATAAATGAGTATAAAGAAGCTAAATATGACTTCAAGGTACATCTTGTGTATATTATTGAGCTAAAGAGAAATTAATGTATGATGCTTTTAATTGAAACAGTAATGGAAGAGAAGGTTGAAGTATTTTACGATAATTTAATAATGATGAGTGTATCATTAAAAATAGTGATATACTTTTTTATTTGGTCAAGGATATAGTACATTAAATTGTTTCATTGATAGAATTAAAAGTGTATATTTTACTACCATTGATTTAAACAAAAAAATCAAATACAATATAGTAAAGTTACTAATCGTTAATTTGATTAAGGGTGATCAAATAGAGATGAAAATATGCTTGCACTTTATTTTCAGTATCAAACTGTAGATTATTTTACAGTTTATATATGATAAATTTAAGTGACAGGGATTTATGCTGATTATATTAACTTTTGATATTATCATAAATATAGGAGGTATTTTTATGTTATCAAAAAATCTTGCTTATTTTGATCAATCAGTATGTGTAGCGTGTGGCACTTGTGTTAAAGAATGTCCACGTAGTGCAGTTAAGGTTTATCGAGGATGCTATGCTGTTGTTGATGCAAAATGCTGTGTGGGTTGTGGAAAATGTGCAAGGGTCTGTCCTGCAGGTTGTATTGTGATTGAAGAAAGGAGGGAACAAAAATGACAAAAAATAAAAAACATTGGTATGATTATCTATGGATCTGGGCGATCATTTATTTTTTGTTGGGATTTTTTAATATTCTATTTGCATGGCTTGGGATGATTGATTTTCTTTTGCCGCTGGCAATTGCGCTGATTGGCGGAAACAAGTGGTTTTGTAATAATTTATGTGGCAGAGGCCAGCTGCTTTCTTTGCTTGGTGGAAAGTTTGGATGCTCTTTAAAGAAAGCCACACCCAAATGGATGACATCTAAGTGGTTTCGATATGGATTTTTAGCTTTCTTTTTGACAATGTTTGGTAACATGTTATTTCAAACTTACTTAGTTTTTGCTGGAAGTAGTTCTTTGAAAGAAGCAATCAAGCTGTTTTGGACAATCAGAGTACCTTGGGGTTGGACATATACAGCAGGTATGGTATCAGATTGGATAGCACAATTCAGTTTTGGTTTATACAGCCTAATGTTAACGTCTTTACTTTTAGGTTTGATTGTGATGTTTTTTTTCAAACCGCGTTCATGGTGTGTTTTCTGTCCCATGGGAACTATGACACAGGGAATCTGTAAGTTGAAAAATAAAGTTAACAAATAAGCATAAAATTGAATTTTTAGAGGTTATGATATAACGAGAATATATCGTGGATATCAATCACTAAACAAATATGAAAAAATATATGTTAACCAAAATTAATAATACTAGTATAGTATTATGGGCAGAGGAAATATGTAAAGGTGATGAGGTGACGAATGGATATTAGAATACTACGATACTTTTTGACTGTAGCAAAAGAACAGAGTTTTACAAAAGCTGCAAAGCAGTTAAATATAACACAGCCCACTCTTTCAAGGCAGCTTGCAACATTGGAAGAAGAACTTGGAAGAAAGCTTTTTATAAGAGAGTATCATAATATTACTCTTACAGAGGCAGGAATATTGCTGAAACGACGGGCTCTTGAAATCATTGATTTAGAAGAGAAAATGCGAGATGAACTCAGAGTTAAAGAAGAATTGATAGAGGGAACTATTACAATTGGTTGTGGAGAATTTGCAGCCGTCGAAACATTGGCTGAAATTTGTAAGGTATATAAGAAGAAATATCCAAAAGTACAAATTGTATTACACACTGCAACAGCTGATGAAGTATTTGAGATGATGAATCAAGGTCTGGTAGATATAGGATTGTTTATGGAACCTGTAAATACTGAAGGTTTAGATTATATTAGAATTACAGAAAGTGATTATTGGGTTGTTGGTATGAAACCAGATGATCTATTAGCAAAGAAGAAATATATTAAAAAAGAAGATCTTTTGGATAAAGCTCTAATTCTTCCTAAAAGAAGAAATGTGCAAAGTGAGATTGAAAACTGGTTTGGCAAAGATTTTGATAAACTTAATGTCTCATTTACAAGTAATCTTGGTACAAATGCAGGAGTTATGGCAATTCATGGATTGGGGTATCCAGTCTCTATTGAAGGTGCTGCAAAATATTGGAGTAAAAAACTGCTGGTTCAAAGAAGATTACATCCTGAAATAATAGTAAACACGATAATTGCCTGGAGAAGAAATATACCATATTCATTGGCAACAATTAAATTTATAGAAGAACTCAATGCCTTTAAAGCATAGATGATAATGTAATATAAGTATTGGACATGATTCAATATTAAGTAATATAATAGATGTGTAAGATAGCTTTATTAAAATGCTTATACATTTTTATATGAGGAGAAAGTGTGAAAAATAATTGAACCCAATCGTGAGTAAAAACACAAAAAAAGACGAACTTAAAAACAAGTTCAGTTTTACTTAGAAAAAACAGAATATTATTTAGGAATATCTTGAA
>JAETPY010000091.1 GCA_021770925.1 Erysipelotrichaceae bacterium
GCTTTAAAAGCATATCCTTGACATTAAACAATGTTTTACCAGTATCAAGAATATCTTCAACAATTAAAATATTTTTACCTGTTACATCTTCCTTTAAATCCTGCTTAATTACAAGTGTTTTAGATTCTACACCATCATAGCTGCTTACATTCATATAGTCAAATGTAACATCACTATTTAAATGTTTTGAAAGTTCTGCCATGAATGGTACTGAACCTTTTAACAAACCTACTAATAAAACCTCTTTACCTTCGTAATCCTTATCAATAATTTTTCCTAATTCTTCACATTTAGCACTAATTTGTTCTTCAGTAATTAAGACCTCTTTTATATTCTTATGCATTTTATTCACTCCTAGCCGTATATGTCTATATATTTTACCACATATAAATTAGGTTTTGAATATAAATACCTAATATTTTTTGCAAGATGCGGCACAAGAATTACTTCTCCTTGACAGTTTTCAACAACCGGCCAAGTCTCTCTTTTACTTTTAGGAATCTTATTATCAATAAATAAGCGTGATAATTTTTTAGTTCCTCCAGCAGTAACAATGATATCTCCTGCTTTAAACGATCTTATCGTAATAGGAAAATCCTTTTCTGTCAAATAAATTCCTTCATTTAAATGACCTTCCCTGCTTAAATAAAAGTGCTCATGTTTATCATAAACTAATTGCTTATATTTTAAACAATAGCTTAAGTTATTTTTTAATTTAGAAACACGTATATTATTATATTCTTTTATGAACCTAATATTAACAGGTAAATCCATTATAATATTTGGTTTATTACTTTCAATCTGTTTAATAACCTCCTTAATTAATGCATCGCTGATTAAAGGGGGATACACTATTTCCTTAACTATTTCATAAATAAAACAGCTTAAAAGATCATTAGGGATCAAGTGATAATCAATTATTTTATCATTATGATATTTATCAAGATAAGGCCTTAATTTTTCTATATTTTTTAAATACCGCTGATTATGTTGATCAGCTTCAATTAGGATATCCTCTATTTGTCGATCAGTATAATCTTTCAAAGTTACATTACGAACAAAATCACGAGTAAAGTCAGTTTGAAAATTTGTATAATCATCACGATATGCAACATGATGTCTATGACAATAATCTCTTAAAACCTGCTTTCTTATCTTTAAAAAAGGTCTAATCACAGTCAATCCAAAAACATCACTAATATCTTTGATTCCTAAATATCCTTTAGTATTATGTCGCTGCAGCTGCATGACTATATTTTCAATTACATCATCTAAATGATGAGCTAAAACCACTTTATTTACATTATATTTATCGGCTGTTTCACGATAAAATTGATAACGTAACTTTCTCGCCTGCATCTGAAAATTTTCTTTTTTATACTCATCGGCACTAATTTCTTTTACAAAACAAGGAAGATCATGTTCTTGGCAGTACTTTTCAACTGTTATTTGATCCATATCACTATCATTTCTTAAATGATAATTAACATGACAAACAACAATCTGATATCCTCGATTATACATAATATCCAGTAAAGCCATTGAATCACAACCTCCTGATACCCCCAAAATGTATAACTGATTTAAATCCAATAATTTTTCCATCACATCACCTCAAACATCCTTACCATTATAACAAATTATCCCTTTTTAACATACTATTTTAACTCTTTTATTTGCTAAAAAAAGCACGTTTTACAAAAATAACGTACTTCTATTTCAATAATTCACTTTTTACCACCTTTATTACTACAATGCTGATATCATCCAGATTATTTTCTTCTAAAACCTGATCCATTAATAATGTTGCAGCTTCTTGTGGGTGCATTTTACTAATTAATTTTATGTTTTTATTAATAATCTGTTCAAAATTATTGCCAGTTCCATCACTAGACATAATAATAATATCGTTATCCTTCAACAGCATCTCATAACTTGCCATTTTAAGTTTAGAAACTATCCCTACTGGTAATGAATTAGTTGTAATCTTTTCAGCTATACCATTACGAATATGATAACTTGGATTAGCTCCATATTTTATTAATTTCATTTTTGCATTAGCAAGATTAATATTGCATAAATCCAAGGTCGTAAACATATCATTTCGATTTTTTATTTTTAATAATGCATTTATAGAATCAATAGTATCTTTTAAACTAATTCCATTTAATATTAACTTAGATAATACCTCTAATGTCAATTTACTTTCTGCTGCAGCCATCTTTCCCTGTCCCATTCCATCACTCAAAGCTAAATAATGAAGATTGTCTTGATGAAAAGCACTAAAAGAATCACCACAATTTAAAGGTTCTAAAGAATATTGTTGAAATCCAAATTGTAAAGAATAATTTTGCTGATGCTTTAAAACTACAGAAGTATATCCCAAATGGTGCATTGCATCTTTTATTGAAATAACCTCCAGAGACTCATTTAGATAATTTTCAATAATTGGAATTAGTTCATTGATCACTTCTTCTTTATTTATATCCATTAATCCTATTTCTAACGTATAGACATCTAATGAAATCTGATGTTTATATAAATATGTGATATTAAACTGATATCCTAATAAGTGTTCCTTTAATTGTTGATCTCCAAATGGTGTATGTTCTAAAGAATCACTAAAATTATCAAATACTTCACTTAATAAAGAAAATTCATAAAATAAATCTTTTTTTAAATATGAATTTTCCTGATTAACTCTTTTTACTTTTTCATAACTTTCTTTATATTCATTTATTCCGCTTAAAAACTTATCTGGACTAATACAATTACTATTTATGTATTTTAGATCTTCATCACTATATTTGGATTTAAATCCTTTATTAATTAACTTACCTAATCTACTAACACTTCCATCCTGGTAAAAACACAAATCTCTACTTGGACAATTAAGGCAGACATCTTCATATACGTAACCAACAAACTCTCCAACGTTTACATTACGATTAGCTTCTTGAAAAATATTTGTTAGTTGCTTAAATAACGAGGCAAATGTATTAGCACGCTGAATTAATTTATTACGACTAGTAATATTTTTATAGTCTTCACTGAGTAATTTAGGGCGATATTTGAAAGTAGGAATAAATAAAAACAAAGCTGCACTCACTATAATAATAAAATTATGATAATAATAATCATACTCTATAAAAAATGGAAGAATTAAATGACTTAATATATACATGGATGAACAAATTAGTTTATTTTTAGGGTTATACATAAAGAAAATACTAAAAGGAAGGATTAATGATAGTATTTCATCTTTAAGCAGGGGATTAATAAACATTAATATGACCGATATATATAAAATCGTGGGCATAGTGTTGTTAATACTTAAATAATAAGTACATAACAACAAAAAGAATCGTAATAATATCATCATATATAATTGATTAACTTCAATTAATGAAATGATGGCCAACATTATCATTACAGAAAGAATCATCATTCGTTTATTTGTATATACTTCAATTGTGTTATGAATAAAGAGAGGAACTACTTCTAGGCATAATAAACTATGTATTAATGTAAAGGATAGGATAACTAATACTTCTGTATAGTTATATTTATATATGTAAAGAAAAATTAAACTTACTAAAGTAACTACCAGGGCTATGTATTTACTTTTAATAAATTTAAAATGCATCATCACCTGCATCAATATTATACTAGTTAGAGATATTAGCAATAACATATAATTTTCGTAGGATAGGTAGGTTGTTATTACTAAAGCACTCATATATACAATTAAATGCCGGTATCCACACATAAATGATATTACTAGCATAGGAATTACAAAACACAGTGATGTATGATAAATTTTTACTAAGCCTAAAAAGAGGGTTAACCCAAAAATTGAAATATAAGTCATTCCAGTATTCTTTATTTTTATTTTTATTTTCGTTTTTTCTACTGACAAATCCATTTCATTCACCTCGTACTATTGATTATATGGACTTATCAATAAATAATTTGTCGCTTTTTGATCTTAATTACAAACATCTAAATATTAATTGATTTTTTTATTCTAATATAAGTAATAATTCATTTAAAATGATGAACAATATATAAAAAGCGTTAAAAACTTAAACGCTTTTTATTATTATATATTTCATTTTAAATCTAGTTTAAATCCAATATCACCCATGATAAAAGATTTTTCATACTGAACAAATCCGAAATTTTTTAACAATCTAATCGAACGATAATTGTCATTATAAACATGGGCGTACACTCTTTTAAATTTATAATCCCTCTTAAAAATATTCAATAACGCTCTAAGCGATTCTGTTGCATAACCATGGTGCCAATAATCACTATCAAAAGTATATCCAATAGTTATAGACTCCGGCTCCATAACCTCTAAAAAATAATCACCTATTAAATAATCTTTCTCTTTTAAAATTACTCCTAACTGATAGTTTCCCCTTGTTCCATCAAATGGATGTTTCAAACAATATTCAACTCTTTTTACTGCTCTACTATAAGGATATCGCCACCATGACTGATAAAATGCTACTTCTTTTTTATTTCGATACTCACTTAAACGTTTAGCATCTGACATCTTTAACTCTCTTATTAACAAACGCTGAGTTTCAAAACTTTTCATCTAGCCACCTCACTAGTAACTATCATAACATAAATCATATAATTATTTTAGTTTTTTATAGCATATTTAATCGTATTTATTAAATGTTTTATAGTTATAACAGGGTGTTTAAATAACATTCTCTTTCCTGAATACTTCATTACCTTTTTTATCTGCTCACGATATATTTTTTGATAACAATGGACTGGACATGAAGAACAAAAAGTTTTTTCTTTTTTACGAGGACAGCAGTCAATTCTTTTAAATGCATATTCTTTTAATTTACTTAGATCTTGATGATGATCGTTTTCATATATTGAAATCATCAATTTTAACAGTTCTTTTTCTTTTTCAATTGTCATTAACTTTGCCTGCCTTGTTCAATCCTAATTATTCTATCACAAATTTTTAATGATGATGGTCGATGGCTAACCAAAATAATCGTCTTACCATCACGGTTATCATTCAATGACTTTAAAACTAGCGCTTCATTTAAACTGTCCAAATTACTAGTTGGTTCATCTAATAAAATTAATGGTGAATTATGCAAAAATGCTCGTGCTAAGGAAAGTCTTTGCAGCTGTCCCCCCGATAATGACTGATAAAGACTCCCAATCATTGTTCCATAACCATCTTTTAAACTAATAATAAATTCATGTAAATTAGCTTTTTTACAAGCTTTTGCCACTTCTTTATCACTAGCCTCCATCCCCAATTTAATATTATTGATAATAGTATCATTAAAGACATAAGTATCTTGAGTAACATAGCTAATAAGTTTAGCCAATGAATCACTTTGCCAAGACTTTAAATTATGACCATCTATCAAAATTTCACCACTACTTGAATCATAAAAACGCATTAACAGCTTCAATAATGTCGTTTTACCACTGCCGCTACGCCCCTCAATTCCAATGATTTCTCCTGGCCTAATTACTAAATCGATATTATCCAGAACTGTTTCTTCTTCATATTTAAATGATAATTTTTTAAATTCAATCGTTCCTAGATCACCTTGATATCCATTAACAACTTCTTCAACCTGAGGTTTTTCATCTAATAAATCAAGTACCCGATTCCCACTGGCAAAAGTAATTACCAGATTGTGAGCTAATGATGATAGAGCTAATACTGGTCCAAATGAAGACATTAAAGCAATCGTACTAATTAAAACCCCGTTAAAATCGATTAACTGATAAAGATATAAATAATACCCCAGAATAAACATCGCTAATGAAAAGAAACTAACACAAATATCTCCAATCATTCGATACTGTCCTTCTAAACTCCTTAATTCTTCATTTTGATTATTTAATATTTCACTCTTTCTTTCAATCTCATTTAAACGTTTATCACCACATAAAAATTGATCAACAATTCTCAATCCACGAATCGATTCCAAAACATAACTAGTATACTTACCATAAGTATTTCGATAATCCAATCCTTTATTACCAGAAACCCTGCCAACAACAAGCGGGATAAATATCCCAATAAATAAATAGGCCATCGCAGCTAATAATGATAAAGCTATATGGAACTGTCCCAGATAAATAATCATAATAATTGAAACAATCAATGCAATCATAACAGGTGAAATTGTATGCGCATAAAACACTTCTAATAATTCCACATCGCTAGTAATCATTGCAACTAAATTTCCCTGATCCTTACCATCTAGTTTAGCTGGTGCCAGCTTCCTTAATTTTGCAAATACAATATCTCTTATCATCGCTAATAATTTAAATGCGATAAAATGGTTACACCATTGTTCCCCATACCGCAAAAATCCGCGCAAAATACCACATGCAATTAAAAGATACAATAAACTAGTAAAAGTTTCTTTATTTATTATTTTAATTATTATTTCACCAGCAATAATCGTTAAAAATATCGCCGCCAAATATCCAGCCACCCCAAGAAAAATAGCTACTAGCATAATTAGTATCATTGATTTTACTAAAGCAATCAAGCTTATTACAACTTTTAAATTACTGCGCTTTTTCACTTGTATTACCTCCATAATTTTCAATTTCTTTTTGGGTATTAACTAAATTTCGATATTCCTTATTATCTTTCATCAATTTATCATGACTACCAAAAGCAATCAGCTTTCCATGACTAAAAACATAATTACATTTACAATTTTCAACACTTGCTAGACGATGACTTATTAAGATAATGATTTTTCGATCCCGCATCTGATAAATTAATCTCATGATAATTTCTTCACTTTCAATATCAATATTTGATGTTGCTTCATCAAAAATATACACTTTTGTATCATGTAATAATGCTCTAGCAATGCTTAACCTCTGTTTTTGACCACCTGATAAATTATTGCCGCGTTCTTCGATTTCACTATCTAATCCATTTATCCCTTCAAAATAATTCCATAAATTTACTTTTTTTAATACATCTATCATCATTGTATCGTCACTGTTACAATTACCATCTAATAAATTTGAACGTACTGTTCCTGCAAAGATATACGAATCGTGTTCAACCATCGTTATTTGTTTCATTAAACTAGTGTGCTTAATTTCATTTATTTGTTTATTATTACAAGCTAATTTTCCCTGATAATTATCATAATAACCCATTAACAGTTTTGCAATCGTACTCTTTCCACTACCAGAGCTTCCAACTATACCATAAATTCCAGGCTGGTTAATTTTTAAACTGACATCTTTTAAAACAGCCTTTTCATCATACCCAAACGATAAGTCTCTAATTTCAATTTCATTAATATCATCAATCTCCAAATTCCTATCATCTATAATTGATACATCTAACAATTTAAAAATCTTTTCACTTGCAGCATTACCGTTCATCGCAATATGGAAAAACGATCCTAATAATCTAAGCGGAATAAAATATTCAGCCGATAACATAATCATCATAAATGTTTGTCCCAGATTAATTGAACCTGCTTGATAACTATATAATGAAATTATAATTCCAAGTGCTGCCCCGCCATAAGCCACCAAGTCCATGATACTAATCGAATTTAGCTGCATTACTAAAACCTTCATTGTAATACTTCTAAACCGTTGGGCTTCCTCATTCATTTCAACATGTTTAAATGAATCACCTCGATATCCCTTTAAAGTCGTTAAACCTCGAACATTATCTAAAAAACGTTCTGCTAAATTCCCATATAATCCCCAATATTTACTTAATAGTCTTTTAGCAAACTTCTGTACTAACACAATTGACATAGGAATCAAAGGAACACAAATAAAAAGCACTAATGCCCCTTTAAATTCTACCTGCCCTAATACAATAAACAACGTTACTGGTGCTATCATACTATAAAAAAACTGTGGCAAATATTTACCAAAATAGATTTCTAACTGCTCTACTCCTTCACTCATTAACTGTGTAAGTGAAGCCATACTAATTACTTCATTGTAATGATTATTCAATAATAAAACCTTTTTATAAATATCACCTCTAAGCTTTGCCTTTATATTTTTACCAGCTTTAAAAGAATACATTGAAACTAATTTTCCAAAATATCCTTTTATTAAAATTAAAACTACAATTACAACGATCTTTATAAAAAAATAATTTATTTTACCTTTACTATAAAGCTCGTTTATCATACCAGCCATAATTGCAACAATAATAATTTGAGCTATTAGACCTAGCCACTGCATTAATACTTGTAAATATACATACTTTTTATCTTCTTTTAAATAACTGACCAGCCTTCTATTAATCATTATCTATTTCTCTAATTGTTTTAATACGAAATATAAAATAATAATATTTAAATATTACTAATAAAACAATCGTTATCCTTCCATAAATATTATTCATCATTAAAAATGCAATTAATAACATTGTACTAGCAAAAGATAAGAGCATTACTTTAGTCTGTAATGTCATTGCTCTTCTAGTAACAAAATCATTTAAATGATTTTGATATAACTTGGTTCCTTCAAACCAAACCTTAGCCTGTGAAGAACTCCTAGTAAAAAAGAATAGTGCTGTTAAAAGAAAAGGGGTTGTAGGTAAAATGGGTAATACAACTCCAATCATCCCAATCATCATAAATACTATTCCTAAAGCAAAATATAAATATTTCATCTTCATCTCCTTTGTTATAAACATCTAACTTACTTTAACATTATCAGAAGATATTTTCAACAAAAAGTTAGCCTTTTATAACAAATTTATAATATAAAACACAAAATTTGAATATGAAATATTTATTTTAAAATGTTATAATATATATATATCAACGTGTAGTTTGCAAGAACGTAAAACCAGTTGCAGCTATACGTTTTTTATTATTGAGGAGGTCAAATAAATGTATAAAATCGGTGAAAATGTTTTATATGGCAGTGAAGGAATATGCAAAATAACAGATATTGTTACAAGAACGATAAATAATCAAGAAAAGGATTTTTATCTTCTAACATCTTCCAGCAATAAAATTAATATTCTCGTTCCCTTGAACAGTGAATTATCGTTAGCAAAAATGCGTAAAATCTTATCAGAAAATGAGATTTATAAACTCATTGAAGCTATGCCGGATAATGAAACAATCTGGATAAAAGATAAAAATGTTCGAAAAAAAAAATATACTGAAATTATTGTAAAAGGCAATCACAAACAGTTAGTTAAGTTAATTAAAACACTTTATTTAAACAAGCAGGAACAAATAAAAAAAGGAAAGAAATTTCACGCACAAGATATGTATCTACTTGAAATGGCTGAAAAAATGCTGTATGAAGAATTCTCATATACCTTAAATATAAAACCAGAAGAAGTGCTTCCATTTATTATTAAAAATATTAAAGTAAAAGAAAAGGGCAAAAATAATGCATAACGTAAATGACTATGTAATCCATCAAAACAATCATATTTATCAAATCATAGCAATAAATGACCACTATATTTTAAAATCCCCTTTAACAAACAATACTATCTTAGCTAATTATAAAGAAATTATCCGTAAAACAACAAATAAAGACGAGCTTAAAGAAATAATTGAGCGTATTCCATATTTACGAACTCTAGAAATAACAAGTGAACGCTTTCGCCAAGAAATATATATAAAAACTTTTAATAAATATTCAGAAATTGAATGGATCAAATTAATTAAGACAATCTATTTACGCAATCGCTGTCACAAAGCCCAAAATTATGAGTTAGATTATTTAAAACAAACCCAACAGCTTTTTCATGAAGAAATAGCTGTTGTACTAAATATGCCAATCAATAAAGTTGAAGATCATATCAAAGAAAAAATTATGGATTTTTAATTATCTCTCCATACAAAAAAGTGTGTAACAGTAATATAACACATATTACTTACACACTTTATTTTACACTCCTACAAAGTTATATAAGGTATATTTTTGAATCACATCCATAATAATACCTCTATTTTAATTTTGAGTAACAAATAAAATCACTATCTCTAATAGCGCTCATACTTTTAACTTTATTTTCATATCTTATTTTTCTTAACTCCTTCTCATTCATCGCTCTCATGATTGACAAAGATAATTTTTTTGCTTTTTCTTCAAATTTTACGTCTTTCACACTAAACCCTCCTTATATTTAGTATGCTGTGCTATTCTGACGACGGCTAACAGCCTTGCACATATACTCTTCGTATATTCTATCATTTCTACTAAAGAAATACGACAAATATAGTTAATTTTGTTTGACATAAAAATAGCTATTCATCGATAATCTCACGTACTACCATATTATCAATACAGTGTTTATATTCATAATATGGTATTTTATGTACTTTTACATATACCTGGGCTGGAATATATACCAGTTCTTCTTTAGTTTCATATTTATAAACAGTCATTTCATTTCCACAGTTACTGTATTTTACACTTTCTGCCTTATGAATTATTTCTTTATGTGGTAAGTATGAATAATCCAGATGTTTTTCTTTTTTAGGTCTTATTCTTTTATGCGCAGTTATTTCAACTGGTTTCCTCATCTTCTGTTTTAACTTCATCCGGTTCATCTTCTGCAAGCAGTGAAAACAGTGATAACTGTCCACTGTTTTCATCAACTAATATGCTTCTTTGTGCCATGTATTTATTGATATTATAAAGCTTTAGTAATTAGAATGAGTACCTAAAACCCTATTCTCCAAAATTATTATTTTAGATTACCATAATAACCCCCTTGTCTACAACAAGGGGGTTATTACTCATTTACACACTTTATCTTTTATAATTAAATTTTTTTCTTTTTTTGTTTTCATATAAAACAATTGATGCAATTGTTAATCCTGCAAGTGAATAAGCAATATTTATTTCATCACCAGTTTTTACACTCGCTGTAATATCTCCTGATTTTACAGGTTCTTTACCTGCTACTGTACTTCCTGGTTTTTCTTCTAATTCTTCTATTGCTTTTGTTAAATCAGCTTTTGCTTTATCTACTTCTGCTTGACTTGCTTCTGGATCATTTAATACTGTAGCAGCTTTCTCTAATGCTTCTGACACTGCATCCCATGTTTTTGCACTATAGCTTGCTTCACTTAATCCATTTGCCTGTTTGATTAAATCTTCTAGTAAGTCTTTATTTGGTTTTAATCTTAAGTCTAAGTATGCTCTTATCAATGCTTCATATGCATTGTTTACTTCTACCTGTGTTGCTTTTTCATTTCCAAAGACTTCTTGTCCTGCTTCTAATACCGGTATCATTACATTCCATGTAGATTCAATATATTCATTTTCATTTAATCCTAAGACTTTATTTATCATTGCTTCCAATAATGATTTATCAACTACTTCTACTTCTTCTAAACCATCTATTGCTGCC
>JAETPY010000092.1 GCA_021770925.1 Erysipelotrichaceae bacterium
AACAAAGCAAGCTATAGTGCAAAAACATGGGATGCAGTAGAAAAAGCATTAGAGAAAGCTGCTACAGTATTAAATGATCCAGAAGCAAGTCAAGTAGAAGTAGATAAAGCAAAAGCTGCTTTAACAAAAGCCATGGCAGGATTAGAAGAAAAACCAGCAGCAGATAACAATGTAAATACTGTAAAATCAGGAGATACAACAGCAGGTGTAAAAACCGGTGATGTAATAAATGTATTTGGAACTATAGGTTTGGCATCTGTTACTGGAATGATTGCTTGTATAGTAAAAAAGAGAAAAGATGATTAATTAGATTGTTAATGTTTGAAACAGCAATAGTCATAAATAAAAAATTAAGAAATAATTTTTAAAGGAACTGTAAAATTTTTACAGTTCCTTTTATGCATATACTATAATCTTGTTTTTTTATAAATTTTAATTTGCAGAATAAATAATAGAAAGTATTATAAATATGATTATGTTTATATTTAATAATGCTTTTCTCTTTTCTTTAAGAATGATAAAATATAGTTATAATATGTAGAATAGAGGGAAATAAATGAATTTTTTTATTTTAATTATGTTAATTTTATGCTTGATAGGAATATTAGATAAGATTTTAAATAATCGTTTAGGTTTAGTAGAGGCTTTTGATAAAGGAATAAATTCAATGGGAAGTATTGCTATGAGCATGATAGGTTTTTATTGTATTGCAATAGCATTAATACAAAATAATGTTGATATAATTACAAAAATTGGTGATAATTCTTTATTTGATCCAAGTATAATTATAGGTAGTATTTTAGCTCCTGATATGGGGGGATTTTCAATTATATCGGGGTTAAATAATGAAGCTTTTTTAATCTTCTCGGGGGTGGTTTTAACATCTACATTGGGTCAAACAATTAGTTTTCAGTTACCAGTCTTTTTGGCTTCTTTGAAAAAAGATGATTTACAACCTTTTATCAGTGGATTAGTATATGGAATTTTAAGTTTACCTTTAGTTTTAGTTGTTACAGCATTATACCTGCAGATTCCTCATTTATTAATTAATCTTTTTCCAATTTTGCTTTTATGTTTAGTATTAATTATAGCACTGTATTTTTCTTATGAGAAAACAATTTTTGTGTTAACATTATTTGGTTATATTATTAGAACTGTAAGTATTGTTTTGTTTGCTTTAGTTGTTTTACAGTTGTTTTTTGATACGCTTCCTTTTACTAATAGCGCCTTGATTAGTGAGGCAATGGTAATTGTTTTAAGGATGTGTATTGTAGTATGTGGATCAATGATTTTAAGTGATGTTATTATTAAGAGATTTTCAAAAATTATTTTTATGATTGGTCAAAAACTAGGAATTAACAGTACTAGTGTTATAGGATTATTACTAAGTTTTGGTACAAGTATTGCAATGGTTCCTTTATTTAGTCAGATGGATAATAAAGGGAAGATGATGAATGCAGCATTTAGTGTTAGTGGTGCATATGTATTTGGGGGACAATTAGGATTTATTTCTAGTGTTGTTGATAATCAGGGGGTCTTGATTTATATGATCAGTAAAATTACAGCAGGTATTTTAGCAATAATTTTTATAATGATATTTTATAAAGATCAACAAAAGAGCGTTGAAAAAAGGTAATCTAGCAAGATGTTATAAAGATTATATAAAAAGGAGATTTTTATGGAAGGATACCGTTTGAAAATAATTGTACAGGGAGGTAGTCAACCAATTTGGAGAATAATTGAAATACCTGCAGAAATGACTTTTATGAATCTGCATCTTATTTTTCAAAAAGTGTTTGGGTTAAATAATGAATTTTTATTTAGTTTTGATTTAAAAGATATTAATATTTTAGTAATGGGATTAGATGATAGAGATGTTAGGCCTTTAAACCAAACGGTTATTTTTTGTGATGAAAAGATTGATGATTATTTATACGAGGGCATGATTTTTAATTATTTATATGATTCACCAGATTATTGGGAGTTTAGAGTCATTGTTGAAAAGGAATTAGTTGATATTAAGAGGGTGCCTAGGGTAATAGATTATTGTGGTGATAATTTAATTGAGAGATGTGGAGGCATTTTAGAATACGAACAAATGATAAATGAACTAAATATAAATCAATTTAAATTTAATCTTTGTTTGATCAATGAGTATTTAAAAGATTTTGAAATTGATGGTGTTATTAATAATGATAGAATAAAAAATGATTTTATTTTAATTTTGAATAATTTGAAAAATATAATTGAAAAACGGGATATTGAAAGATATCAAGTAATTAAATTGAATGGCAGTATGACAATATATTGGGTAATTATTAAAACTATTGAAGGATATGTAATTGAATTATTTGAAAATTATGATGATTTGTTACAGGGGTTTTATAATTTACAAACTGAATCATTTAATCATGCTTTTTGTTATTGTTATACATTTATGTTATCAGATCAAGAAATTAAATTTGAAGAAACTTTAGACCAGGAGCGTAAAATAGCAGCTTTTTTTAATGAACCAGGTTATTTACCTTGTTTAATTAATGTGGATGATGGAATTGTTGTATTAGAGTGGTTAGAAGAATTTTTAATTGGTTTAACACATGATCATAATATAAGCAGTATAGATGAAATTATTGAAATTGATTTAAAAGGCCATCAGTATGATAATAGCTTTGTTTATGTTTATGAACCACAAATTGATTCTAGTAAATTTGATACTGCTTTTTGCAATAAAGAGAAATTAGATACGACATTGAATTTATTAGAACGGGTTTGCATTGATATTATTTGTTTGCCAACACCAAATACATATATAACAAATGAATTACAAATATACGCAATTGTTGCAACAAAAGATGATTATTTAATTAAAGAAGTATTATTTCCAGATACTATATTAATGGCAGAGGCTCTGATTGATATTATGATTGATTTTTTCAATCAAAATGGAAAACCTGATAAAGTAGTTGTAAATAATTTAAATGTATTAATTTTGGTTCTTAAATTTTTGGATAATAATAGTATAAGTTATATTGAAGAAGATTCTAGATTAGAAATAGATTTAGCGATAGCGGATGCTTTTGGATTTGGTGATGAAATTGATGATATTTTTCTGCATGAATTAATGGATGATCTAGAAGAAATAGATGAAGAAGAAATAGAAACTGAGTTAAATGAGCTTATAAATTATAAAAAAATGTTGAATTAAAAATGGCACTATCAATATGATAATGTCATTTTATGCTTTAAAAATATTTAGTCACAAATTTAAATTATTAATCAATCTCTAAAAAAACTGTACTCTATATTTATTATAGTCATGTGTTAAAAAATTATTTTTATAAGCTTTATTTGACGAATAAAGCTTATAAGTATATACTAAATGCGATAAAATACAATATATATTTTATTGTTTGGTGAATAAAACAATTTTAAAAATGGAGTTATGAGATAGATTATTTTATAATACTGGGGTGATTAATTAATGAAGATAAGAGATTTATTGTGTTTAAAGGGAATTGATTTAAATGCAAAGGTCATAAGTAAAGATGAAGCTATAGACCATTTAATCGATTTAATGATGGCTAATGGCAATATTAGTGACCGGGATGCTTATAAACAGGGAATTATGGAAAGAGAAGCAAAAAGTACAACTGGAGTAGGCGAGGAAATTGCTATTCCTCATGCTCGGGTTGATGCAGTTGTAAGACCAGGATTATCAGTAATGATTGTTAAAAACGGAATTGATTATGATTCGTTAGACGGTCTTCCAGTAAAATTATTTTTTATGATTGCAGCACCTAAAGATGGTGTCAATGTTCATTTAGAAGCATTAGCACGTTTATCTGGAATGCTGATAGACCATGAATTTAAAGAACGGTTACTTAATGCTAAGAGTCCAGAAGAATTTTTAGCATTGATTGATGCTAAAGAATCTGAAAATAAAGATGATAAGAATAAAATAGAGAGAAGTTATGATGTTTTAGCTGTTACTGCCTGTCCAACAGGAATAGCTCATACTTTCATGGCAGCAGAGAGTTTAGAGACTAAAGCAAAGGAAATGAATATTTCTTTTAAGGTGGAAACTAATGGTGCTGCTGGACCTAAAAATGTTTTGACAAAAGAAGAAATAGAAAATGCAAAGTGTATTATTATTGCTGCTGATAAACAGGTAGAAATGTCTAGGTTTAATGGCAAACCCTTAATCATAACCAAGGCTGCAGATGGTATTAATAAACCTGAAGAGTTATTAAAACAAGCGATAAATGGGAAAGCAGTTATTTTTGATTATCAAGATGAAGCGAAGAAAGCGGTTAGTCAAAATAAAACAATTTTAAGAACTATGTATATACAATTAAGTGCTGGAATTAGTAAAATATTACCAATTTTAATGGGATCTGGTGTCTTGATTTCAATTGCTGCATTAGCTGTATCTTATAATTTATTTAATATAACCTCATTAGTAGATAATGTTTGGATAGCTAACTGCTATGTATTTGGAAATGCAGTTCAAGGGCTGATCGTTGCTCTTTTAGCTGGATTTATTGGTCAAGCAATAGCTATGCAGACTGGATTTGCTGCTGGATTTAGTTGTGGTGTAGCGACACAATTAAATGTACTTTACTTAAATGATATAAATAATCCAGGATTACTTGGCGGAATTATTGCAGGTTTTATTGGCGGGTATATGGTGTTGTTTATACAGAGGTTATGTAAAAATATTCCAGAACAATTTAATGGTGTTAAATCAATTACTATTTACCCAGTTTTTTCAATTATATTAGGCGGTTTAATTACATATTTGATAAGCCCTTATATTGGAGTGTTTAATCATACGATCAGTGTTTTTATTAGTGAAATGAATTTAGTCTGTAAATTGATTTTAGGAATGGCTGCTGGTGGGATGATGTCAGTAGATATGGGTGGTCCTATCAATAAAATAGCATATATTTTTGGAATTAGTCAGATATTAGAAGGAAATTTTGATGTTATGGCAGCAGTTATGGCAGGGGGAATGGTTCCACCGTTAGCAATTGCTTTTGCTACTTCTTTTTTTGAAAATAAGTTTTCAAGTCAAGAAAAGGAAATGGGACATGATAACTTTTTGAAAGGACTCATATTTATTTCGGAAGGTACAATTCCTTTTGTCCAAAAAGAACCGCAATTAGTTACGGTCGCGTGTATAATTGCTTCAATAATTGCAGGAGGTCTATCGATGGTTTATAACTGTGAGATTAGAATTCCACATGGTGGTATTTTTGTTTTACCACTAATATCATATCCATTTAGATTTCTTGTTGCTTTGTTAGCGGGAACTATTTGTGGTGGTGCTATTTATGGATTATGGAAAGAGTCAGGTGATGAATAATGAAAAAATACATATTTTTTGATATTGATGGAACTCTTACTGATAATATAACTGGTAAAATAGTTCCTAGTGCTAAGGATGCTTTAGATAAATTACGAAAAAATGGACATTTTGTTGCTATTGCAACTGGTAGGGCATATTATAAAGCAAAAGATTTTTTAAAAGAAATTGGATTAAGAAATATGGTTTGCAATGGCGGAAATGGTATTGTGATCAATCATGAATTGATTAGAAATGCTCCCCTTGATAGAACTAAGGCTTTAGCGGTTATTAAGCAGGCAGAGAGTTTAGGATATGGCGTTTTGATTGCTCCATTTGATAGTAAAGATGTTGTCAGTAAGAATACTTTATTTTTAAAACAGGCTGGTTATCGAAAAGAGCCAACTTGTTATATAATTAATGATAAATTAGATTATGATCAATTGGAAAATATTTATAAAATATATATATCAATTCCTGTTGATAAAGAGGCTGAATTAACTTTAAAAGATACTTTGGGATCGTTGCGTTTTGAAAAAGAATATCTAATGTTTCAGCCTGATAATAAGAAAAGGGGAATTATTGAGATAGTTGATTTAATGGGTGGAAGTTTAGATGACGTTGTTGTTTTTGGTGATGATTATAATGATTTAATGATGTTTGATGAGCGCTTTTATAATATAGCAATGGGAAATGCTTGTGATGCGTTAAAAGCGAAAGCTGATTATATTACTAATAGCAATATTAATGATGGAATATATAATGCTTGTAAAGTTCATGGATGGATTAAAGAATAATTTTGATTAGTTCATATTTAATTCATACAGTGATGATAGGATAATAGTGTCGAAAGACAACCATAATAATATGTAAAATATATTAATCCCCTCATATATGTTTTACAATCCAAAATGATGGATGATTCCCTCTCCCATAAATCTCATCCATCATCTAGAAGCCTCCCCTGGCTTCTTTTTTTATAGAAATTTTAATTTGTTTGAGTATTTATTCATATAAACCAATTATAAGAGGACTAAATATCAGGCAGTTTAAAGTCGTTAAATTTTCTTTTTTAATATGTCTTGTATTAATTAAGTTATTAATAGATAGTTTATTTTAAAAGTGATTTTAAGTGATAATATGTTATGAGGGTTTTCTTATGTTAATGGTTAAAAATTTGTAGCAATTATTTTAAAATTTAGGAAGGTCATAAAAATATGGCTATTAAAACTATATTTTTAATTTTATTTCAAAAATATTTTATATAAATTATGTGTTTTATATATGAGTATATTAAAAAAGATAAATTAGTCAATAAAAAGTGAAAATAATGAAAACGCTTTTATGATATCGTTAATATAGAGATGAAAGTTAAGCAATATTCAAAATATAAAAAATATATGGAGTATATATTTTTTGTTTTTGCTTATAAAGAAAGGAGGTTAAATAAGAAGAAAAAATATAATAGTTATTTGGGACGATTATTAAAGGAGAAGGAGATAAAATGAGGAAAGTTTTAAAAAAGGGAAGTATACTGCTGTTAGTTCTGTCATTATTTTTTGCTTCTACAAACTTTAGAACTTATGCATTTAATGATGATCAGTTACTATATGTAGATTTTAATGAAAATGTTGAAGATAAGTCTGGAAATAGTAATGATGGTGTTATCCATGGAAATCCTGAATATGTTGATGGAATAAAAGGTAAGGCATTACATATTGTAAATAGTAATGGAAGTACAAGTGAAGTAGCAAAACAATATGTTGATTTTGGTAATAACATTAAATTTACTAATAAAGATTTTGCAATTTCATTCTGGTATAAAAGTGATAATGGAGTTAGTGCTGGAGGAGCATTGATTTCTAATAAAAACTTCGATTCAGGAAGTAATAAGGGATTAAATATTGGCGATTTTAATACAGGATTAAGAGTTAATTTTACACCCGAAAATAGTGGACGTTATGATGTTTATAATTTTGTACCGATCGATGGTATATGGCATCATGTAGTAGTTAATTTTGATCGTAGTGGAACGATTGATACTTATTTAGATAATGAATTTGTAAAGTCTACTGATATTTCAAATGAAATCGATAAAAGTATTGATGTTGCAAATTTTGTTGTTGGAGCGGATGGCTATTTTAAAAACGGTTTAAATGATGCTTATATTGATGAATTGAAAGTGTATCAGCGTTTGATGAGTGAAAGAGAAATAGCTGCTGAATATAATCTTAATGATGATGAAATTGTTCACTTAACTTTTAATGATGGAAATGCTAATGATGTTAGTGGCAATGAAAATCATGGAGATGCCTCTAATGTTACATATGTAGATGGTATTGATGGAAAAGCAGCACATATTGTAAATGGTAATGGAAGTTCTAGTGCAGAAGTGACTTCATTTATTAATTTAAAAGATTCAGTTGTTTTAGGTACTGAAGATTTTACAATTAGTTTCTGGTACAAAACTAGTGTAGGAAATGAAGATGGTGGAACTATTATCTCCAATAAAGATTATGATAGTGGAGCTAATGATGGATTTGCAGTTGGAAGTTTTACCAATGAAATAAGAGCCAATCTTGCTTTTAATAGAAGTCGTAGAGATATTAAATTTACAGCTATAGATGGATCTTGGCATCATAATGCTGTTACTTATGACCGTGATGGTATGATGACTACTTACACTGATGGTAAAAAAACAGGTGAATCAGATATTTCGGCTTTTGTGGATAAAAGTCTAGATTTAGGAGATTTAGTTATTGGTGCGGATAGAAATAAACGATATGGTTTATTAGACAGTTATATTGATGAAGTTAGAATTTTTAAATCAGTAAAATCTGATCAGGAGATTGAAAAATTCTATGAAGAATTTAAAGAACCTGAAGTAAAACCTACTGGTGATATATTGTTATCAGCATCATTTGATAATAATGTGGAAGATTTAAGCGGTAATAAAAACCATGGTAATGCTGTTGGCAATGTAAGTTATGTTGATGGTGTAAAAGGGCAGGCAGTCCATATTATCAATTCTAATGGAAGCACAAGTGCTAAAGCTGAACAATATATTGATTTTGGAAATAAAATAAAATTAACAAATCAAGATTTTTCTCTATCATTCTGGTATAGAAGTGATAATGGGGTATCAAATGGCGGTGCCATGATATCTAATAAAGATTTTAATTCTGGTGGTAATCCAGGGTTCAATATCGGTGATTTCAATACGGGATTAAGAGTTAATTTTACAGCTCAAGGCAGCAGTCGTAAAGATGTTTATAACTTTGCGCCAATCGATGGTGTATGGCATTATGTTGTAGTTAATTTTGATCGAGATGGTTATATTGAAACATTTGTTGATAATACTACAGCTGGAAAAACAGATATTTCTGGTGATGCTGGTAAGTCAATTGATGTTGCAAATTTTGTTGTTGGAGCTGATGGATACTTTAAAAACGGCTTGGATGATGCATATATTGATGAATTAAAAGTATTTTCTCGATTGATGGATAAAGATGAAATTGAGACAGAATATGATACAACATATTTACAATATGTTGTAAATGATGCTGATAAGTTTTATCAAGAAGCTGTTAAAAATGTTAAATATGATCAAAATAAATTAGCTGATTTAAATACAGCTATTGAAATTGGAAAAGCAGCTATTGAAGCTGAGGATTATAGCAATATTGATATATTGGTAAGCAACATTCAAACTAAATTAGCTTCAGTTAAAGATGGTGTTGAAGGTGTTGTTGATGGACAAGTTTTATATTTAAGTTTTGATAACGAAAATGTGAAAGATGAATCAGGACGTGAAAATCATGGTACAAGTGTAGGAAATGTAAGTTATGAACAAGGTGTAATTGGTAGAGCATTGCATATTCAAAATGATAACGGAAGCACCATGGAAATAGCTAAACAATATGTGAATTTTGGACAACCTGATGATTTAAAATTTGGCAGTGATGATTTTGCTGTTTCATTCTGGTATAAGACTGTAAATGGTGGTGGAAATGAAGCTGCAATTATTTCTAATAAAGACTGGGCTACTGGCAGCAATGTAGGAATGAATATTGGAAACTTTGGAAATAGTATTAGAGTTAATTATACTGGTGAAGGATGTAGTCGAGATGATATCTATGGCTTAAGTGCAAATGATGACAGCTGGCATTATATTGTTGTTAATTTTGATCGTGATAATGTAATTAGTGCTTATATTGATGGTAACTTGGAAAAGACAACAGATATTAAAGATACTTTTGGTAAAAGTATTGATGCCACTGATTTTGTAATCGGAGCTGATGGTAATAAAACACAAGGACTTAATGATGCTTACATTGATGAAGTAAGGGTAATGAAAAGATTACTTACTACTACAGAAATTGAAGAATATTATTTACCATACCGTCTTCAAATGAAAATTGAAGATTATACAAATGTTTTGAATCAGGCAAAAGAAGAAGATTATGATGAAAATAAAGTAGCAGAGTTTGAAAAGGTATTGAATGAAGTCAATGAAGATAAAGTAAATGCAGATGCAGAAACTATGCGTAAATTAATTAGAAAACTTACAAATGCATTTGATCGTTTCCAAATCATTGAAACACCTATAATGAGTTTTCAAGTACTTTCAGACGTTCATATTGACGGAACAGATGCAGACAATCAATCAAGAAAAAATTTAATTGATGCTCTAGAAGATACTGCAGTGCTAGATCCAACAAGTTCAGCAATCTTATTCCCTGGTGATTTTACTGATAGTGGTTCAGAAGCTCAGTATAAAGCATTCTATGATATTGTTGAAGAATATAATTTTACTAAGAGTATTATTGCTTTAGGAAATCATGATGTTCGCTGGCTATGCTCAGGAAGTGATCGTAATGAACCTGGAGCAAATATTCCAACATGTAAATATGGTACTTCACCATTTATGGAAAGATATTTAAAATATAATACTCCTTATATGGATGGAGTTGAAAATCAAGCATATTTTGATACATGGATCAATGATTATCATTTTATTACACTTAATACGGAACAAGATTTAAAAGATAATGCATATTTATCAAACGAACAATTAAACTGGCTGAAAGAAGTAATTAAAGAAGAAGCAAGCATAGATAAACCTATTTTTATTCAAATTCACCAAACATTTGCGGGAACTGCAGATCATGAATCGTTAGATTTAATTGGTGAACAAGAGGAAGCTTTAAAGGAAATCTTAAAAGACTATCCACAAGCTGTAATTTTTACAGGGCATGTTCATAATGGTATAAATTTAGCTAAAGTGCATCAAACAGAATATGGATATGTAGTTGATGTACCAGCGTTTAAATATCAATCATATGGTGATTCAAGAGCTCAAATTGGATATCAGGTAAATGTATTTGAAGATAGAGTTGAAATCAGACCTAGAGATTATAAAAATGATGTTTGGCTTGATAACTATAAAACAGATATACCTTTAGCAAAAAAAGAAACTGATTATAGTGAATTACAAAAAGCAATTGATGAAGCTAATGATATTCTTACAAAAACAGATTTATACACACAAGATTCTCTTGAACAATATGCTTTAGAAGTAAATAAAGCAAATAATGTTTTGAATAATTCTAAAGCAACTCAAGAAGAAATAGATTTAGCAGTTAAAAATTTAAAAGAAGCTTATAATAATTTAGTATTATTAGCAGTAGAAACAAACAAAACAGCCTTACAAATAGCTGTTGAAATGGCAAATAATGTAACTGAAGAACAGTTAGATAAAGTAGTGCCAGCAGTAGTGGCTGAATTTAGCGCAGCACTAGCTGAAGCTCAAGATATCTTAGCTAATGATAATGCAACTCAGGCACAGGTAGATGCCTCATTTGCCCGCTTATCAGTAGCGATGCATATGTTGGA
>JAETPY010000176.1 GCA_021770925.1 Erysipelotrichaceae bacterium
CCTTTTATTTCTTCTATATTACTAGCTAATACCTCTGCCATTGGTGAGCCCGTTACATATACTCTTTCCTTTGGCAATCCGCATTCATGTAAATACTTTCTTGCATGTTCGCTGTAAGCTAGATTAACATCAGAAATGATATCAACAATTCTTCTGTTTGTTTCTTCCGGTAAACATTCATCTTTGCATCTGTTTCCTGCTTCCATATGGAAGATTGGAATATGCAGTCTTTTAGCACTGATGGCACTTAAACAGCTGTTGGTATCACCTAAGATCAATAAAGCATCAGGTTTGATCTGATTCATTAGTTTATATGAACAATTGATAATATTGCCAACTGTAGCCCCTAGATCATCACCAACAGCATTCATATATACTTCAGGATTAGCTAATTTTAAATCATTAAAAAATACTCCATTTAAATTATAATCATAGTTTTGACCAGTATGCGCTAAGATACAGTCAAAGTATTTACGGCATTTACTGATTACTGCTGCTAATCTGATAATCTCTGGTCTAGTTCCAACGATAATCAACAGCTTTAATTTACCGTTTTCTTTCCATTTAACATTTGAATAATCTGTTATTATTTCCATTCTCTATCTCCATTTTCCATTAATAAAAGATAAGCTATATTAGCTCATCTTTTATCCTTCATTATTATATATCTCAATAAAAGTGCTTTTTCTTCTTTTTTATACTTCTTCATAATATGTATCGGGATATTCTGAATTAAATTTTTCATTTGCCCACATTATCGTCACCATATCAGTTTCACCAATATTGATAATATTATGAGTATATCCTGTTGGAATATCAATCACTTCCAGTTTATCTCCACTTACATAATATTCAATGATCTCGTCACTATAAATATCTCTGAACTGTATTAATCCTTTTCCACTCACTACTAAAAATTTTTCATTTTTACTATGATGCCAGTGCTGTCCTTTTGTTATCCCTGGTTTTGATACATTTACACTTACCTGTCCATATTCCTCTGTCTTTAGAAATTCTGTAAATGA
>JAETPY010000093.1 GCA_021770925.1 Erysipelotrichaceae bacterium
ATTGATAATAATCAAAAAACTAATTAGACCATAAAGAAAACATTATATATTATAATGGAGCAGTACTATTTATTAATAGTATTCTTATTTTTATTGGTTTTTATCCGATTGCCCTAAAGAAAATATTTATATTCTAGACTTTTTATTAATAATCTGATAAACTAATTATACTTGCAGACATGGCGAAACTGGTATACGCGCTATCTTGAGGGGGTAGTGAGCAATTGCTCGTGCGAGTTCAAATCTCGCTGTCTGCACCAATCTAGAATTTTAAATGGTAGTTATGCTGCCCTTTTATTCAAAACTATACATAATAGCTATTATGTGCTATAATTATTTAACCAATAAGTTTGCCGGTGTAGTTCAATGGCAGAACGCATGAATGGTAATCATGAAATTCAAGTTCGATTCTTGGCTCCGGCACCAGAAAAGAAAAAACGGCAATGCCGTTTTTATTTTTGTCTCTTTTTAATTTCTTCTAATTCGTTTAAATCATAAGGTGTTACTTGATATACATAATAATTTAACCAGTTACTAAAAAGTAAATATGCATGAGATCGCCATTTCACTAAAATTTCACTATGCATATCATTATTTTTATAGTAATTTTTAGGCATTATAGCTTGATTAGATATCGCTAAATCACGGTTATATTCTTTATCTAATGTATCTGGATCATACTCTGGATGTCCTGTTACAAAAAAACGTGATCCATCTTTTTCAGCAATCAAATATACTCCAGCTTCATCACTGCTAGCAAGAATATCGAGATTATCGATCGTTGCAATATCTTCAGCCATAACTGTTGTATAACGTGAATGTGGCGCATAAAACTGGTAATCAAAGCCACGCAAAATTTTTCTTTTCATCTTATCTACATTAGTATGATGAAAATATACTCCAGTCAATTTTTCTTTCAACTCATGTTTTTCAATACCATAAAAATAATGAAGTGCTGCTTGTGAAGCCCAGCAAATAAAAAACGAACTAAAAACATGTGTTTTCGACCATTCTAAAATTTTTTCCATTTCGAGCCAATAATCAACATCTTCAAATTTTAATTTTTCTACAGGTGCTCCTGTTATAATCAAACCATCATATTTATTTTCTTTAATATCATCAAATGTTTTATAAAACGCTAAAAGATGTTCTTGAGAAGTATTTTTTGACTCATGACTAGCCATATGTATCCAGTCAACTTCGATTTGTAAGGGTGTATTTGAAAGCATTCTTAACAACTGTGTCTCAGTTACAATCTTAGTTGGCATAATATTTAAAATCAACAATTGTAATGGTCTTATCTGTTGCGCTAATGCTCTATTTTCATCCATAACAAAAATATTTTCTTTCCTTAAAATCCTGCTTGCTGGTAAATCATTGGGTATTTTAATAGGCATAATATGCACCTCCTAATATTGTTTAGTTTAACATATCTAGAATTATATTTTAAGTCAAAATATTAAAATGAAATCAATTCATTAAAAACCTGAATAATATACTCGTCAGACATTCCTGATAAATAATCAATTGTACTTTTAACAACCGCTTTGTCATCTTCTAAAAAATCATAAATAACCTTATTTTCATATATGTCTAAACGCCTTAAACCACTCATATTACTATACTTTTCTAACCAATGGAGATAACCGTTAATTGCATGTGGAAATTCATCTCGGTCTTTAATTAACTCATCAATTATACTGGTATCACTATCCTTTGCTAACAAATCATATTTCATAAAGAAATCAAATATAGAATTTAAAATTAAATTTACATAGTTAGCATGGATTTGTACCCGATCAATTAAATAAATATTTTGATAGTTGAATTTCATAATTGTTTTCATAATTTCGAAAGCTTCATTTGATAACGAAATTCCTTTTTCAGGACTACTATTTTTACAAACATCTTGAATAAAATAATTTACTATTATTCCATTATTAATAGCATTAAATTTATAATTACTTGTAATATTGTTTAATGAGGCTTTTAAAACTTCTACTTTATTTTCCTTTAATACTTTTAATCTTAAGGCGTCTTCAATGTCTCTTGCTAAATATGCAATTTTATCAGACATTTTAACAACACAGCCTTCCCAGGTAAATGGATTATATAATCCTGCACTAGTATAATTATTTAGATTAATATAATCATTACGCTTAATAATATTTTTTTGGTTTATTTCTCCACAATGAGAAATTATTCCATCACGAACTGCATATGTTAAATTAAGATTGTGACGATGATGCAGGTTATCTTCTAATGTCTCAATATTATCAATAAAATGTAAACTATTTCGTTCATGCCAAAATGATTCTAAGCCATGTTTTTTAGCAATTTCGTTAATTATTCGCTCTCCTCCATGACCAAAGGGAGCATGACCTAGATCATGACCAACAGCAATTGCTTTGGTCAATTCAGTATTCAATCCTAAATAGTTTGCAATTGTATAACTAATTGATTCAACCAGATTTACATGCTCGCTTCGTGTACAAACATGATCATCTTTTACTGCAAAAAAAACTTGAGTTTTATGTTTTAAACGTCTATAGGCTTGACTAAAAATAATTCTAGTATAATCTCGCCCAAATTCACTTCTTAAATCATTATTTCTTTGATATAAAGGTTCTAATCTTGCTATAGCTTTTTGATAATCTGGATGCGTTTCATTCAATGCAACATCTTTAAATAAATTTTTTGTCATATAAACACCCCCATATAGTAATTATATGTTATATTTTATATTTAAACAAACTGAAAACACAATTTTAAAACAAAAATAATAAATATGAAAAAGAGATCTCAGGCTACTGACAAATTCAGTAATTTTTGAAATCTCTTATTTTTTATTACCAATTATTAAATAAGAACCGATAAAAATCTTTCCTCAAATTATTTTGTTAAAAGGCTCGCTGCTTCTTTATCCAAAATAACTGTAACATCTTTATGATTTTGTAGAACGCTTGCAGGAAGTTCTTCTGTAACAGGACCTTCAATCATTCCCTTAACAGCTTCTGCCTTACCTTTACCAAAAGCTAATAATAAAACTCTTTTTGCATTCATAATATTACTAATCCCCATGCTAATAGCTTGTTTTGGCACGTCATCAATTTTTCCATCAAAAAATAATCGAGCATTATCTTCAATTGTACTTTGTTTCAAATCAACAACATGAGTAACTGCATCAAAAGATGTACCAGGTTCATTAAAACCGATATGTCCGTTTGATCCAATACCTAATAATTGAATATCAATTGAATTTTCATCCAACATTTTATTATATTCATCGCAACTTATCTGAATATCTCCTGCACCACTTGGTACATGTACATTTTCAGGTTTAATATCAATTTTTGAAAATAAATGTTTTTGCATAAAATAATAATAACTTTGTGGATGAGTATTCTCCAAGCCATAATACTCATCTAAATTATATGATTTAACATCTTTATAAGAAGTACCATTTTTTTCATGATCTTCAACCATTAATTCATACATTTTAATTGGGGTAGATCCCGTAGCTAACCCTAAATTAGCAGCTGGATTATTTTTAACAATTTCCAACATTACATTTGCAGCCTTTGCGCTTGCTTCTTCATAATTTTCACAAATAATTATTTCCATTTTTCTGTCCCTCCGTTATTATGATACTATTTTTATAATAAAACTTCAAGTTAAAGCTTAAATTTGTCAATCTTTTATAATTATAAAAATAGAATTATTGAAGCTGTCATATAATTAGGTAAAGTTATTTTTAATATATGAAAAAAGATTAACCTAACTACGATATTTCTTTATTTTTCTTATGAAATAAGGTAAAATAAAATATGTATGGAGGTGTTTTTATAATGATAAAAGGTATTGGGGCATCTAGTGGAATTGCTATTGCTAAAGCTTACAAATTAGTTATGCCCGATTTAACTGTGACTAAAATTACAGTGGAAGATGCAGAGGCAGAAATCAAAAATTTTGATGAGGCTATGTCACGAACTGCAAAAGAATTAGAAGCAATTAAAGAAGCTGCTGCGAAAAACTTATCAGCAGAGGAAGCAGCTGTATTTGATGCTCATGCATTAGTATTACAAGACCCTGAATTAAAAACTCAAGTTGAAGACAAAATCAAGAATGAAAAAATTAATGCTGCTGCTGCATTAGATGAAGTTGCTAATATGTTTATAGCGATGTTTGAAAGTATGAATGATGATTATTTTAAAGAAAGAGCTGCTGATATTAAAGACGTTTCTCGCCGTTTATTAGCAAACTTACTTGGTAAATCATTACCAAATCCTGCTTTAATTGATGAGGAAGTAGTTATTATTGCTGATGATTTAACTCCTTCTGATACTGCTCAATTAAATAAAAATTTGGTTAAAGGATTCGCAACTAATATCGGTGGTAGAACTTCTCACTCAGCTATCATGGCTCGTTCATTAGAAATCCCAGCTGTTGTTTCTTGTAAAACAATTACTGAAGATGTTAATGAAAATGATATGATTGTTTTAGATGGTGAAGCTGGAATTGTTATTTTAAATCCTAGCGAAGAAGAAATCAAAGAATATCAAGTTAAACGTGAAGCTTTCATTGCTTATAAAGAAGAATTGAAAAAATTAAAAAATGAAAAATCTGTTACTTTAGATGATCATCATGTTGAATTAGTTGCAAATATCGGATCTCCAAAAGATATTCAAGCTGTTTTAGATAATGGTGGTGAAGGTGTTGGATTATTTAGAACTGAATTCTTATATATGGAATCTGCTGAATTACCAACAGAAGAACAACAATTTGCTGTTTATAAAGAAGTATTAGAGGGTATGAATGGTAAACCGGTGGTTGTTCGTACATTAGATATTGGTGGAGATAAAAAAATTGAAGCTCTTCCTTTACCTGAAGAAATGAATCCATTCTTAGGAGTCAGAGCTGTTCGTTTATGTTTCCAAAGAGAAGATATTTTTAGAGTACAATTAAGAGCATTACTTAGAGCATCTGTTTATGGTGATTTAAGAATCATGTTCCCTATGATTGCTACATTGGATGAATTTAGAAAAGCTAAAGGAATCTTAATGGAAGAAAAAGAAAAATTAGTTAATGAAGGTATTGAAGTATCTGATAACTTCCAAGTTGGAATTATGATTGAAATTCCTGCTGCTGCTGTATTAGCTGATCAATTTGCTAAAGAAGTTGACTTCTTCTCAATTGGTACAAATGATTTAGTTCAATATACATTTGCTGCAGACAGAATGTCTTCAGGAGTTTCATATTTATATCAACCTTTCCATCCATCAATCTTACGACTAGTTAAACACGTAATTGAATCTGCACATAAAGAAGGTAAATGGGCTGGTATGTGTGGTGAAATGGCTGGTGAAGCTACTGCCGCACCATTATTGATTGGTTTAGGTTTAGATGAATTCTCTATGTCAGCTACATCTATTCTTGCACAAAGAAAATTAATTAGATCAATGAAAAAATCTGAAATGAATGAATTAGCTACAAAAGCCATTAATTGTTCAACTATGGAAGAAGTAGTTACTCTAGTTAAAGAATACGTAGAGGTATAATTATATTTTGTCTATTATAATTAAACTTAAAATAGAATTATAACATTCAATGTCATTGAGTTAAAAATGACATAAAAGGAATTCAATTGCAAAGATTGAATTCCTTTTTTATCTAAATAAATTAATATATGTTTGAAAGTATACTTTTATAAACATTTCAAAGCATTTTATTGTGTATTAATGTTATTTTTTTATTGATACTAATTTTAATCATAATAAAAATACAGTTCCTTGAGTATTTTAAAACTTTTTATTTATACAAGGACTAATCTATTTAAATATTTTAGTTAACGATAATATAAATTTGATTAACAAAGTTAATATACATTTTTTTAACATGCAACATTAACACAGTTTTTTTAATACAAAAATAAAACCAGAAGTACAACTGCTTATATTTTTTACTTCTGGTATATTCATTATCATTTTAATAATAACAGTATATAATTATAACCTTTATCCTAAATAGGCTTCACGAACTCTTGGATCATTTGCAACATCATTAGCATCTCCGGAAATAGTAATATTACCAGTCTCTAAGACATAAGCACGATTAGCTATCGATAAAGCTTTATTAGCATTTTGCTCTACTAAAAAAATTGTTACTCCATCTTTGTTTATTTCCTTAATAATTTCAAAAATTTCATTTACTAAAATAGGTGATAATCCCATTGAAGGTTCGTCTAATAATAATAGCTTAGGACGCGACATTAAGGCTCTTCCCATCGCTAACATCTGCTGTTCACCACCAGATAATGTTCCTGCTAATTGATTTTTCCGCTCTCCTAAACGAGGAAATCTTTTATAAATATTTTCCAAATCTCTTTGAATCCCTATTTTATCAGTTCGCAAATAAGCACCCATTTCAAGATTATCAGCAACTGATAATTGGGCAAAAATACGGCGTCCTTCTGGTACTTGTGCCAAACCATTAGCAATAATTTTATGAGCAGCTACTTTTGTAATATTTTTATCTAAAAAAGTTATATTACCAGAAGTTGTCTTTAACAATCCACTTAACGCATGCATAATTGATGTTTTTCCTGCACCATTAGCACCAATCAAAGCAACTATTTCACCTTCATTAACTTCAAATGAAACATTTTTAACTGCATTAATTACTCCATAATGTACATTTAATTTTTCAACTTTTAACATCTTATCCCCCCTAATCATCATTACCCAAATAAGCTGCAACTACATCTGGATTTGACTTAATTTCAGCTGGTGTTCCAAAGGCAATAATTGTTCCAAAGTTTAATACTGCAATCTTATCACAAATCCCCATAACCAATTTCATATCATGTTCAATTAATAATATTGCAACATGAAATCTTTCACGAACAATCTTAATTGTTTCCATAAGTTCAGCTGTTTCTGTTGGATTCATACCAGCAGCTGGCTCATCTAACAATAATAATTTTGGAGAAGTAGCTAATGCTCTAGCAATTTCCAGCTTTCTTTGCTTACCATATGGTAAATTACAAGCCTTTACATCAGCAAACTTTTCTAAATCAAAAACTTTTAATAAATCCATTGCCATTTTATCCATCTTATCTTCCCCTTTAAAATAATTAGGTAGATGAAGAATACTAGTTATTAGTGAATAATTTTGAGAATGATGTAATCCAACTTTTACATTGTCAATTACACTCATATCTTTAAATAAACGAATATTTTGAAAAGTACGTGCAATTCCCAACTGCGTTATTTTAGTGGGAGACAACTTATTAAGTGATTTTCCAGCAAAAGTAATTCCACCACTAGTAGGCTGATAAACCCCCGTGAGTAAATTAAATACTGTAGTTTTCCCGGCACCATTTGGTCCAATCAAGCCAAATAATTGATTTTCTTCAATTTTGAAGTTGAATTCATCTACTGCTTTCAAACCACCAAATTTAACACCTAACCCCTTAGCTTCCAACAATGCCATTTTAAGCCACCTCCTTATCTTTTAGAAAAGGAATGTATTTTTTAATTACTTTAAAAATATTTTTTTCTTTTAATATCATTGCGGCAATCAATACTATTGCATATAATAACATTCTATATTGTGAAAAGGCTCTAAGATATTCAGGTAAAATTGTCATAACGATTGCAGCAATGATAGATCCTTTCCAATTTCCCATTCCACCTAAAACAACGATAACTAAAATTTCAACTGACTTATTATAATCAAATACTTTTGGAGAAATCACTGATATATAATGAGCATACAATCCACCTGCTAATCCTGCAAAAAAAGCGGATATCGCAAAAGCTAAAATCTTATAATAAGTAGTTGGTATACCAGTCAGTTCACTTGCTGTTTCATCTTCACGAATAGATACAATCGCCCGACCATGGCGAGATTTCACAATTGAATAAATTACAAAAACTGTGATTGCTGCTGAAAAAAATACGATTGTAAAATTTGTATTACGAGGAATTCCTACTAATCCCTTTGAACCATTTGTAATATTTAAATTAACCATTATTACTCTAATTATTTCATTAAAAGCAAGAGTGATAATACACAAATAATCACCTTTTAAACGTAAAGTAGGAATACCAATAATAATACCAATAATTGCAGCTATAACTGCTCCAATCAATAGAGAACCAATAAACGGCATTTCCAAATGGATACTACATAACGCCGAAACATAAGCCCCTACTGACATAAATCCCGCATGACCTAAAGTTAACTGTCCTAAATAACCAGTAGCCAAATTCAAAGATGAAGCTAAAATAATATTAATTCCTGCAATCATTATAATTCCTAACCAATAATTAGAAATAATACCAGCTGACATTAAAGCTGTCATAACAAAATATAATAAAATGGTAACTATAAATGATATTCCGACATTTTTTAATTGTTTATTCATATCATTCACCTATACTTTCTCTCTTACATTACTTCCAAATAAACCAGCTGGTTTAACAAGCAATATAAATATTAAAATTCCAAATACAACAGCATCAGAAAAAGCTGAAGAAATATATGTAATTGTAAAAGACTCAGCAATACCAATAACAATACCACCAACCATGGCTCCTTGAATACTACCAATACCTCCAAGCACAGCAGCAATAAAAGCTTTAATTCCTAACATTGCACCTATATATGGATTAATTAATGAAAACTTTGTTCCGTAAATTACTCCAGCAATTGCAGCTAAGGCAGATCCAATTGCAAAAGTCAAAGCAATCGTAGTATCAACATTTATCCCCATCAATTGTGCTGCTTTACCATCTTCGCTTACAGCGCGCATTGCTTTACCCAATTTTGTTTTATTAACAAAGAATAATAATAATGCTGTTGAAATTGCTGTAATAATTAATGTTGCAATAGTTACATAAGACATTGTAATAGAACCTAATCTAATTGTTCCAGAAGGAATAATTTTTGGAAAAGTTAAAGAAGCAGATCCAAAAATAATCAAAAAGACATTTTGTAATAAATAACTTACCCCAATTGCTGTAATTAATACAGTTAAAGACCCCGCACCTCGCAATGGTCGATAAGCAACTCGTTCAGTCGTTACCCCTAAAACTGCACATCCAATAATAGATATAGCAACAGCAATAAGCATAGGTAATTCGAGCAATGACATACATACATAAGTTATATAAGCACCAACCATGATAATTTCACCATGAGCAAAATTTATCATCTTTGCAATCCCATAAACCATGGTATATCCAACAGCAACAAGAGCATACATACTCCCGGTACTAAGACCATTAATTATTTGTTCAAAAAAATCCATTTTTATCACCTCTTTATTCTAAAAAAGCAATAGGAGAAGTTTCACCAATTGCTTTTAAATATTTAAAATTAATTAGAACTTGTTACATATTGACCATTTTCAAATCCAACAATAACCATTTCTTTAATTGGATTATGTTTATCATCATATTTAAATGCCCCTGCGACACCATTTTTATAATCAGTTTTAGCTAACTCTTCATTAACTTTAGAAGCTTCAGTAGTTCCAGCTCTTTCCATTGCCTCCATCATTACAAAAATAGAATCATAAGCAAATGCTGCAAACATATTAGGTTCAGATTTATATTTTTCTGTATAAGCATTAACAAATTTTTGAACATTTTTATCAGTTGATCCCTTATCAAAACCGCTTGTATAATAGCTTCCATCAAAAATGCTTCCATTTACACCTTTGACACCTAAAACACCATCCCATCCGTCTGCACCAAGCAATGGGTTATTAATACCTGCATCACGGAACTGCTGTACAATTGTTACAACTTGCTCATAGTAATCAGGTAAAAATACTGTATCAAATTCTGTTCCTTTTAATTTTGAAATATATGTTGAATAATCCTTTGTATCTTTAGTATAACTTTCGTCAAATACTACTTCAACGTTTTGTTTTTTAGCTTCTTCAACAAAAGCATCTCTTAGACCAGTTGAATAATCAGAATCTTTATTAGATAAAATGGCAACTTTTTTGTAATTAAATTCTGTTCCACATTTCTTTGCTAAAAAAGTTCCTGCATAAGAATCATTGGTACAGATTCTAAATACATTTTCATACGTCTTCCCTTTATCATTAATAGTAATCTGATCAGCTGATCCTGATGGAGTTAAAATTGGAGTTCCGTCAGCTTCAGCAGTAGCAACTACAGCTAATGCAGATCCAGAAGTTACAGAGCCAATAATAGCATTTACACCCTCTTCAGTTACTAACTTATTATAAGCGTTTACTCCTTCAGTTGCATCAGCCTTGTCATCTAAATAAACTGCTGATATATTAGCGTCATTTGCGCTATTGTATTCATCAATTGCCAATTCAATAGCGTTTTTTACAGCTGTACCATACTGTGAAGCATCACCAGATAAAGGACCAATAAATCCTAATTTTGCTTCACTTACTTTAGTAGTAGAGTTTCCACCTCCACCTCCACAAGCAACTAACATACTTGCTACAGATAAAGTAGCAACAATTTTTTTTAATCTTGAATATTTATTTTTCATAAGTACATCCCCTCTTAGATTGATATAGATATATCATAACCATTAATTTTACATATGTCAATTGAAATGTTATTTTTTGTAAAAATAACAAAAAACAGCCTATTAATAAGTATATTACTAAATTAAGGCTAAAAGTCAAAAAAATTGTATTCATATATAAAAACAAAAAAAGATACTCCATCAGAAGTATCAAAGCAAAAAAAAGAACCGGCAGCTTGCTATTTTCGCACCGCAGTACTATCTTCGCCGTTATGATGCTTAACTTCTGTGTT
>JAETPY010000094.1 GCA_021770925.1 Erysipelotrichaceae bacterium
ATTGATAATAATCAAAAAACTAATTAGACCATAAAGAAAACATTATATATTATAATGGAGCAGTACTATTTATTAATAGTATTCTTATTTTTATTGGTTTTTATCCGATTGCCCTATAGTAATTGTTAATTATCTTGTATTTTAGCCAAAATATGATAAACTTTTTTGTTTGTATTAAAGCCATTGAGAAAGTTAGATAAATGAGCTACAATGAATATATTAGGGAGGTATCTTTAAATGAAGATTATTATTTTGGGAGCGGGGAAAGTAGGAAAAACGCTAACCCAATATATGGCTAATGAAGATCATGATATCATTGTAATTGATCAAAATGCATCTAAGATTAATGACGTTGTAAACCAGTATGATGTTATTGGAGTTGTGGGAAATGGTGGATCGTATGATATATTAATGGAAGCTAATGCTGATGAAGCTGATTTAATTATTTGTGTGACAGCCTCTGATGAATTAAATATCTTAGCTGGATTAATGGCAAAAAGAATGGGGACAAAACATACGATTGCTAGAGTTAGAAATCCAGATTACTCTAAATAGCGTGATTTCATGAGAAATCAATTAGGATTTTCTTTGATTATTAATCCTGAATTAGAAGCAGCTAATGAAATTAGAAGAACGTTATCATTTCCTTCAGCAGTGAAAGTTGAAACTTTTGCTAGAGGAAAAGTTGAATTGGCTGAATTTAATGTTGATGAAAATAGTCAGCTTTGTAATACCCAGTTGAGTAAATTACATAGTATTTCTAAAACAAATATTTTAGTGTGTGCAGTGAGTAGAGATGATGAAATTATTATTCCAGATGGAAATTATATAATAAGAGCTGGTGATCATTTATATATAACAGGGGCTCACCGGGATTTAACTAGATTTTGTATGGATATTGGAATTATTACTAAGCAAATAAAAAATGTGATGATAGTTGGAGGGGGAAAAATAGCATTTTATTTAGCTAAACAGTTGAGTGTTTTAGGGATGAGAGTGAAGATTATTGAGAACAATACAGAGCATTGTAAAATATTAGCTAAAAAGCTGCCGTTTATTACAGTCATTAATGCAGATGGTAGTGATGAAGAAATACTAATTGAAGAGGGAATTGAAAATACAGATGCTTTTTTAGCGTTAACAGGATTAGACGAAGAAAATCTTATTTTATCTTTATATGCTAAAAGAATGTATCATAAAAAGACAATGGCTAAAGTTACCAGAATGAATTATGCAGGATTAGTTAATAGTCTTAATGTTGATACGATCATTTCACCAAAAAGTGCAATTGCAGCTCAAATTGTTCGATATGTTAGAGCCAAAGTTAATAAAGATGATGATTCTAGTGTAAAGACTTTATATAAAATGGTTAATGGAGAAGTTGAAGCAAGTGAATTTATAGTTACTAATAAAATCGCTTTTTTAGGTAAGACATTGAATGAATTGCGATTAAAAGATCATATTTTAGTAGCTGCTATTTCTAGAGGAAATGAAATGATTGTTCCAAAAGGAGGAACAACAATTGAATTAGGCGATCATTTAATTATTATATCTCGTGATGAAAAATTAAAAACATTAAACGATATTATTAGGAGATAATTGAATGAATAAAAAAATGATTATTTTTACATTAGGGAAGTTATTACAAATAACAGGGTTACTAATGTATATACCAGTAGTGATTGCTATAATATATCAAGAAATAGAAGGGATTAGTTTTGCAATCGTAGGTGCTTTGATCTTTGGATTAGGAACTATTATTTCATATAAACATCCTGCTAAAAAGAATATTTATGCCCGTGAGGGATTTGTAATTGTTGCTTTAAGCTGGATCCTAATTTCTATTTTTGGAGCTATACCATTTTGTTTAACAGGTGAAATTCCTTCATTTATAGATGCTTTTTTTGAAATGGTGTCAGGTTTTACAACGACAGGATCTTCAATTTTATCTGATATAGAAGCTCTAAGTCATGCTAGTTTATTTTGGCGTAGTTTTTCTCACTGGCTTGGTGGAATGGGAATTTTAGTTTTTGTAATTGCTTTTATTCCAATTTCTTCAGGACGTTCTTTACATATTTTAAGAGCTGAAGTGCCAGGACCAGTAGTTGGAAAACTGGTTTCTAAAATTCGTTTAACAGCAAGAATTTTATATTTTATTTATGCAATTTTGACTTTAGTAGAGACGGTTTTATTAATGTTTGGTGGAATGCCTTTATTTGATAGTCTTTTGAATTCATTTGGAACAGCAGGAACTGGTGGTTTTGCAATCAAGAATGCTAGTATTGCTGCTTATGATAGTGTATATGTAGATACAGTAATTACAGTTTTTATGATTTTATTTGGGATTAATTTTAATTTGATTTATTTTGTAATTATTGGAAAAGTTAAAGAGGCATTTAAAAGTGAAGAATTACGGTGTTATCTCTTTATTATTATTGGAGCAACTGTTTTGATCACGATCAACATTTTGCCGATGTATGAATCTATTTTATCTGCATTACGTTATTCAAGTTTTATGGTAGGTTCAATTATTACCACAACCGGATTTGTAACAGCTGATTATGGTAAATGGCCTATGTTTTCACAAATGATCATTATCATTTTAATGTTTGTTGGGGCTTGTTCGGGATCAACAGGTGGAGGAATAAAGGTATCTAGAATTGTTATTTATTTAAAAAATGCCAAAAAAGAATTAAAACATTTATTACATCCTCACAGTATTCAAACAGTAGAATTTGAAAAACAATCAATAGATGATCATGTAATTGCAAATATTCATTCATATTTAGTTTTATATTTAACTATTTTTGCTTTATCAATGCTGATTTTAACAATATATAATCTAGATTTTAAAAGTGCGTTTTCAGCAGTAGCAACTTGTTTAAATAATGTTGGACCTGGTTTTGACGTAGTTGGTCCAGTAAGCAATTTTTCATCACTATCAGATATTTCAAAACTTGTCTTATCTTTTGATATGTTAGCAGGTCGTTTAGAAATTTTTCCAATTTTGTTATTATTTGCACCATCTCAATGGCGTAAATAGCATAAAATTTGATAAATTGTGTAGACTATAGAGAGGTGGTACGATGAAAAAAGAAGAATTTGTAATCAAGAATACGCTTCGAATGACAAAAGAAGCAGATGAACATCTTTCTATTTATGCAACTAAGAATAGTGATTGTATCAAAATAAAACAAACTATTAAAGATAAAGAAGAGTTTGATATTCGCTGGCCCTTTGAGGAAGATATAGATCGAATTTTATATTGTAAATCATATCAGCGTTATGTCGATAAAACTCAGGCTTTATCTTTTTTTCGCAATGCTCATATTTCTAAACGTTCAATTCATGTTCAATGGGTTAGCAGGATAGCAAGACAAATTGGCAGAGGATTAAGTCTAAATTTAGATTTGATCGAAGCAGCAGCTTTAGGACATGATTTAGGACATGCACCTTATGGTCATGTTGGAGAAAAGGCACTAAATGAAATTCTTCAAACTAAAGGATATGGTTATTTTACTCATAATGCTAATAGTGTTAGAAATATTCTTTTTCTTGAAAGAAAGGGGATTGGATATAATGTTTCTTTACAGGTTTTAGATGCAATTTTATGTCATAATGGTGAAATGCTGTCTAAAAAATATATTCCTGATAGCAAAAAAACAGTTGGGCAATTTTGGCAAGAGTATGATGATTGTTGGCATAAGGGCGATACAAGTAAAAAAATTCGTCCAATGACTCTTGAAGGGTGTGTGGTTAGAATCTCTGATGTGATTTCTTATATTGGTAAAGATATTGAGGATGCAATTAGGGCTGGTATTATTAAACAAGATGATTTACCTAAAGAAGCTACTGATATTTTAGGGTTCAATAATAAATCAATGATCAATCGTTTAATTGGTGATTTAGTAATTCATAGTTATGAATTACCTTATTTAAGGTTTTCTAATGAAGTATTTGAAGCGTTAAAAAGTTTATTAAATTTTTTAACAATAAGAGTTCATCAACACCCTGTACTAGTAAAAGAAAATGCTAAACTTATTAGAATGATTAAACAATTATATGATGTATACTATGAGGAATTAACTGACCCGTTAAATAAAGACTGTAAAATAAAAGCTTTTGTATCTAAGATGTCATCAGCCTATCAACGCAATGATCCTGCTTTGATCGTTGCTGATTATTTATCAATGATGACCGATTCTTATGTTTTAAATGAATATGAAACAATTTTTTTACCAATTCAGCATAATAAAATAATTTAAGCTTAATTATTATATTTGTATTATCTTTTTAAAATTCGTAGTATAATAGTTTTATAAGGAGGATTTATTATGAAATTAATAATTGCAATTGTTAGTTCTGATGATAGCTCATCTGTCCAGGAGGCACTTACTGAAGGGGGATATTTTGTAACTAAATTATCTACAACGGGGGGATTTTTAAAAAAAGGAAATACAACATTTTTTGTTGGAACTAATGATGATAAAGTTGAAGACTGTATTTCAATAATCAAAGCTAATGCTAAAAAACGGGTTGAAAAAGAACCAACTATTCCTCCAACTGAAATGGGAGAGTTTTTTACACCAATTATGGTAGATGTTCTAGTTGGTGGAGCAACTGTATTTGTACTTAATATTGATCAGTTTGAAAAATTCTAAAAAAGAAGTAGCTATGCTGCTTCTTTTATCATATAATGTTCTAAGGTGATGATAATGAAGTATAGATTAATAAAAAAAAATGAAATAGATATTGTAATTGAACTGGTTGATCAAATTGCTAAAGAATTTATATTTAGTAATTGGAAAACTGAGGGGATAAATAATTTTAATCTTGTAAATTCACAGGATTTTTATTTAGATAAATCTAATCTTACATATATTTGTATAAATGATAATAAAATAATTGGAATGGTTAGTTTAAGTAACAGAAAACACTTAAGCTTATTATTTGTTGATAAACAATATCAAAGAAAGGGGATTGGTAAAAGATTAGTTGAAATAGTTGATAATCTGGTTTTAGGTGATCTTGAAGTAAATGCTGATATTTATGCAAAATCATTTTATGAACATATTGGGTTTAAATTAGCAGGTAGTTTAGAAAAAAAAGATGGTATATCATATTATCCAATGATTAAAGTAAGAAATATTGAGAAACGTTTTCATAATTATGATGAAGTTGTAGATTTTATTAGCAGTCAGAAAAATCGTGTTTATAGTCTTGATAATTTTAAACATTATATGGAAGATTTAGGTAACCCGCAATTGATCCTGGATTGTGTTCATATTGGTGGTACTAATGGAAAGGGATCAACGACTAATTATATTAAAGAGGTATTAAAACAAGCAGGTTATAAAATTGCAACTTTTACATCTCCCGCTTTATATTCAAGATTAGATATTATAAGAATTAATGATCAATTTATTGATGAACAGACTATGGTCAATTATTCTAATCGTTATGTTGATTTATGGTTAAAGTATGAGATTTCAATGTTTGAAATTGAAGTATTTATTGCGATTATGTATTTTATTGAACAAAAAGTCGATTTAGCTTTATTTGAAGTTGGATTAGGCGGTTTATTAGATGCGACAAATATTATTATGCCTAAATTAGCTGTTAATACTAATATAGGTTTAGATCATGTGGATTATCTAGGTCATGACTACCAGAGCATTGCTTTAAATAAAGCAGGGATTGTCAAAGAGGGAGTAGATTATTTAACTGGTGAAACAAAAGTAGAGTGCTTAGCAGTGTTTAACGAAGTATGTCAGAGACATCATAGTAAGCTTTTAACCTTGCAGCCAATTACAAATATTCTGGATGCTAATAATGTTAGCTATCGTTATCGTGGTTATGATATTATACTGGATACGCCAGCTTTATATCAAGTATATAATAGTGCTTTAGCGTTAGAAGCTTTATTATATTTAAAGAGGCATGCGGTTATTAATTTTAGTGATGATGATTTGTTACAGGGGATGTATAACGCTCACTGGGCTGGGCGATTTGAAATTATTAATATTCAACCGCTTATTATTATTGATGGAGCACATAACAAGGAAGGTATTGATGCTTTTTATGAATGTGCAAAAAAATATGATAATATAAAAATAATTTTTAGTGCTCTTCGTGATAAGGATTATAAACATATGATTGAAAAGCTTTTACAGTTGACTAATGATATTACGATTTGTGAGTTTGAGCATGTTAGAGCTAGTAATGCTAAAACTCTTGCTAATGGTTTTGATGTTAAGGTTGAGCCTGATTATAAGATAGCAATTGATCAAGCTTTTAATCACGAAGGAACAGTTTTTGTTACTGGATCGTTGTATTTTATTTCTAAAGTGCGAGAGTATATCGTGTCAAAATCAGCATAGTCTGCTGATTTTTTATTGATATAAATAAATAATAGACTTGAAGTGAATGTTTTTTTATAGTATTATTTCAATTGTATACATTTTTGTATATAATTTAGAAAAAGGGGGAGTCTACTTTTTAGTAGCAATCGCATGTACGGTCATTGATCGGAATTAACGCCTGTGGACTAGAAATGAGGATGAAGCAGGAAAGATTGTAAATAAGTAGCAATCAGGTTATGATTCAAATTATTTGCGGATTTATTTTAGTTTTGGTCGGTATATTAGTATTTTGGAAATATCCGATTAAAAGTGACACTAAGTCACTTACTTTAGCTGCCTTATTTATTGTATTGGCGGCGGTGTTAAAAAGGTTATCAATTATGATACCGTTATTTGGTTTTGAGAGTTTAAAAATTTCTATTGAAGTTATTCCTATGCTATTAGCGGGGATAATGCTGGCACCTGGTTATTGTTATATTATCGGGATTGCGGTAGATTTAATTGGTTTAATTGTAACACCAACTGGTTTTCCGTTTTTAGGATTTACCTTAAGCGCAGTGCTTCAAACTTTAATTCCATCGATAGTGGTGGCAACTGTCAAAGAAAATTATACATATTATTTAGAAAAGATTATTCAAGTAATTTTGGTGTTTTTAGCAGTTGGAGCATGTGGTTATGTTTTTAGTTTAGATCAGGTAACTATTTCTAAAAATGTGGTAAATATTACACTCAATTATAAGATTTTTATTAGTGTTATTTGTATTGTAATGATAAGTGTTTTATTTATTGTAATGTATTATTATAAAAGAAAATTAAATGAGTCAGACTATCATTTGTTTAATTTATGGCTTATTTCAGTAGTACTTGTTGAGATGGTAATTACGTTTTGTTTAACGCCATACTGGCTACAAGTGATGTATGGAATTCCATTTACATTATCTTTATTTATTCGAGTGATTAAAGAGTGTATTATGATTCCTGTTGACATTATTTTAGGATATAGTGTTTTAAGAATTTTGAAACGTTTATAGAGTCTTTTGATTAAGACTCTTTTTTGTTTATTTTTAGAAAAAGTGGAAAAAATATTGTGAGGTGAAATTAATGAATACAGCTAGATATAATCAGATTGCAGAAGAGTTAAAGCCGCAAAAGCAGGTAGGAAAGCATTGCTTAAATGCTTTTATTTATGGAGGAATAATAGGAGTTATTGGTCAAGGTTTATTAGATTTTTATATGATGATTTTTGATGTTGAGGAAAAAGAGGCTACACCTATGATGATTATTACTATTGTTTTAGCTGCAGCTATCTTAACAGGATTAGGTATTTATGATCGTTTAGGTAAAAAAGCGGGCGCAGGAACCTTTATCCCTATTACGGGTTTTTCTAATAGTATGACATCTAGTGCTTTAGAAGCTAAAAGTGAAGGGTTAGTAACAGGGATTGGTGCTAATATGTTTAAATTAGGTGGGACAGTAATTACATTTGGAATTGTATCGTCATTTATTTTAGGAGGAATTCGTTATGTCATCAGTCTTATCTGGTAGTTCGATGATTTTAAATAATGTTTATGTTCGATCAATCGGTACTACTTGCGGCATTGATGAATTTAATGGACCATTAGGTGATTATTTTGATAGGCATTATCCAAACTTTCATTTTGGAAATGATTCTTATGAACAAGCAGAAATAGCAATGTTACAAGATGCTATAGGTATTGCTTTGAAAAAGGGAAAGTTAAAAAAAGAAGATATTAATGTGTATTTTGGTGGAGATTTAAATAATCAGGTTACAGCAAGTAATTATACAGCAAAAGATTTTCAAAGACCTTTTATGGCAATGTATGGAGCTTGTGCAACAATGGGATTAGTTGTAAATACAGCATCAATGTTAATTGAAAATCATAGTTTGCATAATGCAAATTGTTTTGTCTGTAGCCATAATGCAACTGCTGAAAGACAATTTCGTTATCCAGTAGAATACGGAGTTCAACGTAAGGAGACGATGACTACTACAGCTACAGGGGCTGTAAGTGTTATTCTTGATAATAATCCTAGTTCAATTAGAGTTGAGGCTTTGACAATTGGCCGAGTTGTTGATCTAGATCAAAATGATCCTAATGATATGGGAAGAGCGATGGCACCAGCAGCCTTTGATACTTTATGTAATCATTTAACAGATCTTAATCGTCAGGCTAATTATTATGATTTAATCGTTACAGGTGATTTGTCTAATTATGGTAAAGCTATTATGAAAGAATTAATGAAAGAAAATCATATTAGTTATAAAGAATATGATGATTGTGGTAGTCTGTTATATAGTAGTGATCAGGATGTTAATCAGGGTGGAAGTGGACCATCATGCAGTGCTTTAGTTACATTTGGCTACTTATACCAAAAAATGTTGAAACATAAATATAAGCGGATTCTTGTAATCACTACAGGTGCCTTATTGTCGCCAGTTATGACTAATCAAAAACAAAGTATTCCTTGTATCGGTCATGCTTTTAGTTTGGAGGCTGTAGAATAATGAATTATATCTTAGCATTTATCTTTTGTGGTTTTGTTTGTGTAATTGCTCAGCTTATTTATGAGTATACTAAACTAACCCCTGGTCATATTACAAGTTTGTTCGTGGTTATTGGAGCTTTTTTAGATTTATTTCATATTTATGATAAACTAGTTGAAATTTTTCATGCAGGAGCTTTGCTTCCAATTACTAGTTTTGGTCATTCATTAATGCATGGGGCGTTAGCAGCAACAAAAGAATATGGTTTTTTTGGACTTGCTTTAGGTATTTTTGATTTAACTGCAGCAGGTATCAGTAGTGCCATTTTATTTGCTTTTCTTGTTGCTGTGTGTACTAAACCAAAATCATAATGAAGAATCCTTCTTTTGATCTCAATACCCGAACACTTGATTTTGAAAATGAAGAAGTAACGATTAATTATGTATCAAGCCTTTGCTCTGATGATTTAATTGCTTATTTAGTAGAAGGAATTACAAATCATCGCGGAGAAACTTTAAAAGATTGTTTAAATAATGGTGATGTAAAAGAAGAACCAGACCTTGAAAAAGCTCAATATGCTATGCTTACCGGCTGTGCAGTAATAAGCTATCGTAATACACAATATGTATTAGATACAAGACGTTTTCCAAGCCGCTCTGTAGAAGAACCAGAAACTGAAAAAAGTGTTAGAGGTTCTAAAGATGGTTTTAATGAATCATTGCTTACATGTGCGGGGTTAATTCGCCGTAGAATCAGGACAATTGATTTAGTGATGAATAAACAAACGATTGGGAAAAATAATCCTTTGGATATTTGTTTGTGCTATTTAAATGGTCAGGTTGATCAAAGTGTATTGGAAACAATTTTGGATAGAATTAAAGAAATTAAAAATGAAGATCTGGTTATGTCAGATCGAGCAGTTGAAGAGATGATCCTCGATCAAGGTTATAATCCGTTCCCATTAGTTCGTTATAGTGAACGGCCGGATGTTGTAGCAACTCACATTTTACATGGACATATTGCAATAATTTGTGATACATCTTCATCAGTAATGATGATACCAACTACTATATTTGAAATCTTAGAACATGTAGAAGAACATCGCCAAACTCCAATCATTGGAACTTTTATTCGCTTAATTCGTTTTAGTGCTGTGTTAATATCGATTTATTTGGTTCCGATATGGTTATTATTAACAAATGATGGAAATTTAGATTTGATTTTTCTAGGACAAGTATTATTAGTAGAACTTGCAATCGAGTTACTTAGAATCGCAACGATTCATACACCAACCTCATTATCTAATGCAATGGGGATGATTGCTGCAGTACTGTTAGGACAATTTGCAATTGATCTTGGCATTTTTAGTGAAGAAATTTTACTTTTTTGTGCAATTGGTGATGTTGGTGGTTTTGCGACACCTAATTATGAGTTATCACTTACAAATAAGTATTTAAAAATCTTTTTAATTATTTTTGCTGGTTTTTTAGGCTGGATTGGTTTTATTATTTTTCATGTAATTTTGATTGGATACTTAGTTAGATTAAAACCGCTTGGTACTTCTTATTTATATCCACTTTATCCTTTTGATGGTAAGGAGATGCTTAACTTTATTATTCGTAAACCAAAAAGTAAAAAAGGGTCATAAAAAGTCAATGGTATTAAGTTAAGAGAAAACGAAATATCATTGAATTAAGAAAAGGTGTTTGTTAAAACTAAGACAACCACCTTTTCTATTATTTCTAAATCAAAGTTGAAAAATAGTTATTTTAGACATACTTGAAAAGAACTAGCACCTAGCTCAA
>JAETPY010000095.1 GCA_021770925.1 Erysipelotrichaceae bacterium
TATCTGTTTATAAAGAATGAATATACTGATATAATAAGAGAAAGAAGAGAAGATATAATCGGGATGGTGATAAAGATGTATGACAAGTTTAGAAATAATGAACCAATGTGGTCATTGGCCAATCAGTTAGCTTTAGCTAGGATAAGAACTGAATCATTTAAAGATGAGTATCATAGCAAAGGATTAGAAGAAGGCATAGAAAAAGGAATTGAAATAGGGAGAAAAGAGATGCTTATTGAAATGATTAAAGAACAGGTTGAAGGACGATATCATCAGGACTGTAGTAAATGGATAGAAGGGTTGAGTGAAAAACAATTAAAATTAATAAATAAATATATATTTGAAGAAGATGAATTTGAAGTATTTAAACAAAGAATAGATAAAAGTAATTAGTATTAGAAAGATCTTTGAGATAAACATATCCAATATATGGGAATGTCAAGAAATTTGTGTAAGTAATTTTATTAAATTGTTAAAGTTCTATAGAAATGACTTATAGTATATATATAGGTCATTTTATTTTTCTAAATATTTTTGAATTCTTGTTGAGAATCTATCATCCATCATTAATTGATTCATAACCATTGTCTTTTTATGAATCAAGGTTTTTTCAACCATTGTTATTTGTACACTAATACCAGCTTCTTTACACAATTAGCTATCTCTATTAACACATCCAGGCATAACATCTAAACTAATGAAGCAATCATTCATGTGTAATACTGTAAATGATTATATTTGACTGTTACTATTATAAATATCAATTGCATTTTGATACGTTTGGTGCATTTATCATGTACTCAAACCCTAATACCAGATAATATTTTCACATCTCCTCAATAGTACAAAACTTCTTATTATCAATCATATCACACTTTATCCTAATGATTGATATTTATGACATATTTAAAACTGTTTTCATCCATCACTTCTAAAAAAACAGCTAATTTATCCGAGCCAAAAATTAATCCAGTATTCATTGATAAGAGTACTTATATTATCTTATGTAATTGGGTTGTATAGATATTATTCTTTCCAAAAGATAATTATATTAAAAAACAATGTTTCTCAGTTGTATTTAATTGAGTCATTGTCTTTTTTATGAGCTTAATTAACCTAGCTCCTTTCTTTGTTTTAAAAGTAATTATTCATTTATAATTGAAAATAAGCCATTATTAATTCTTTAATTCAAATGATGTTTCATGTTTTAATACTGTCAGATTTTCAACTTTCATTGAATCAATTCGAATAAAGCGAGTATATTTCATTTCACTAACCAAACGCTCAATCAATATATCTTCACCTTGAAAACAAGCTTCAACAGAGCCATCACCCAAATTACATACCCATCCAGTTAATCCTAATTGTCTTGCTTTTTGATAAGCAGTAAAACGAAATCCTACCCCTTGAACACGACCATAAAACAAATAATGTTTTCTAACAAGCATATTATCACCTACTTATAAAATATATTGTTATTATAGCATTATTTTTTACAATATTAACTATAATTATTTTTTCTAGTTTGCTATTAATAACTAATAATACATTTTCTTGATATTTTATCACATCACGCATTAATATCCTATCTGCTCTTTTCTACAACAATGTTATCAATTAGAGTATTTTTGAACTATTTGACCCTAGACGATAATAATTATTAAATCCAAAAATTATTTATGTTTTTTAAGATCATCTTAATTCTGTGGCATGTAACAATTAGTGATTACCTCATTAAAAATATCGTTATAAAATTATAAATAATTTATTTTCAACCTTTTAATTTATACAAATAAAAATTTTATTCTTAAACATTGCAATAACTTTATAAAAAAATAATCTAAGATATAACCCTAGATTATTTTAATAATACCCGATCAGTATATTCATTTGAAGAAGTAGAATAAAGATGAATCAACCCTTCTACTGTCATTTCTTCTCTTTCTTTTCCTTCAATTAAAGCAATAATTTGTCCATCTTTCATAATTATTGTTTTATTGCCATATTTTAAAGCATCTTCCATATTATGAGTAATCATCAAAGTAGTAATTTTATGTTCATTAACTATCTTTTTTGATAATTCTAACACTTTATGAGCTGTTTTAGGATCCAATGCTGCAGTATGTTCATCTAATAAAAGCAAATTAGGGGTTACTAATGTGGCCATCAATAAAGTAAGTGCCTGCCTCTGTCCCCCAGATAGTAAGCCTACTTTAGCATCTAGACGCTTTTCTAATCCTAAATCTAATTCTTTTAATGCTTCTTTAAACTTTTCTCGATGACGATGCGACATTAAACTTAGACTAAAATGTTTTCCACGTTGATTTGATAAATGTAAGTTCTCTTCAATTGTCATATTTGGTGCTGTTCCTTTTAACGGATCTTGAAATAATCTTCCAATTACTCGAGAACGTTTATACTCAGGTTCAAAAGTTATATCTTGATCATTTAATAAAATCGTTCCACTTTTAGTTTCTACAGCTCCTGAAATAGCTTGAAACAATGTTGACTTACCTGCCCCATTACTGCCAATAATTGTAACAAAATCACCAGAATTCAATGTTAGATTGATATTATGAAGAGCTAATTTTTCATTAACTGTGCCTTCATTAAAAACAACAGATAAATTTTTAAGTTCTAACATGATTTTCTTCTCCTTTTTTTACTCTTAAAAGCCCCATTTGTCGAAGCAATAGCAATAATAACAAGCAGTGCTGATAGTAGTTTCAAATATCCAGAAGGTAAACCCAACTGTAAAGCTATTGTTAAAACACCGCGATAAAAAATAGCTCCAAAAACCACAGCAGTTAATTGAAAAATAATCTTTTCTTTTTTAATAAACGTCATTCCTACAATAATACTTGCAAGTCCAATAACCATCATCCCTATTCCACTGTTTACATCAGCAAAACTTTGATGCTGAGCAAAAATTGCCCCACTCATAGCTACAAACCCATTAGCAATAGCTAATCCTAACACTTTCATTTTATCAGTATCAATCGAACTTGCTCTAACCATATCTTCATTATCACCACAGGCACGTAAAGATAATCCTAACTGTGTTCTTAAAAATAAATCTAATATAACTACTATCAACACTACAATAATATATATAATAATTATTTTTGCATAAGCTGTAATACCACTCAACCCACTAAAAATAGTTGTCTTGTCAAATAATGAAATGGTTGGCGTATCATTCATAATTGCAAGATTGATCGAATATAATCCTGTCATTGTTAAAATTCCCGATAATAAAGGCATTATCTTCAACTTTGTAATTAATAACCCTGTTACCATTCCAGCTATAGCACCAATAACAAACGATGCCAGTATTCCAAGATATGGTAATGAATTGATCGTAAACATTGCACTTACTGCTGTCCCTAAAGTAAAACTACCATCAACTGTTAAATCAGGAATATTTAATACTTTATAACTGATATACAATCCTAGTGAAAGAACGGCAAATATTCCTCCTAATTCCAATGCTCCTAAAATAACCGTTTGATTCATATAACTTCCTCTACATTTCTATATATGCTTTATCATTTTTAATACTATCAGGTAAAGTAATTCCTAATTGATCCAATACTTTTTTATTTACATAAATACTTAAATCATCCTTGAATACTTTAACAGGTATATTTTCTACCTTTTCACCTTTTAAAATCTTATCAACCATATTAGCAGTTTCCTTACCCAAATCATCATAATTAATTCCCACGCTTAAGAAACCACCATCTTGAACCATTGAATCAGCTCCCACATATAAAGGTACTTTTGCTTTAGTACAAGCAGTTGATACCATATCCATTGCACTAGCTACCATATTATCATTAGGTGCAAAAATAGCATCACTCTTACTTGCTAAAACATCTATTGCACTTTGTACTTCATTAACAGCAGTAATTGTTCCTTCTACTAAAGAAATATTATTCTTTTCACAAAAAGCTTTGGCCTTTTTGATATTAGTAACTGAATTAACTTCACCCTTATTATAAATAACCCCTAATGTTTTTAAACCCGGATTAACCTCTAAGGCTTTTTCTAAAATTTGCTCTACTTGTATCTCATCACTTGTACCTGTAATATTTTTATCAGGTTTTTTAAGTGATGAAGTTAAACCTGCAGAAATTGGATCGGTAACAGCAGCAAAAACAACTGGTGTATCTTTAGCCATTACAGCAGCTGACATTGCAACAGGTGTTGCAATCGCTACTACACAATCCTTCTTTTCAGATTGAAACCCTTGAATAATCGATGGTGCTGTATTAGCATCACCTTGTGCATTTTTAAACGTATAATTAATATTTTCTCCCTGCTTATACCCTAATTCTTCCATTTGCATATCAAACGCCTTTTTGATAGCATCTAATGATGTATGTTCCACATATTGAATAATCGCTACTTCCTTTATTTCATCATTACTTTTACCACCACATCCAGTTAATGCTCCTAATGTTAGAGCTGACATTGCCATTAATTTAAAAAATTTACTTACTTTCATTTTTCTTTTCCCCTTTACTCTTATTTTTCATTCATTTTAATTGCACCTGCACCATCGTCTATCTAACTTCATACTTATCCCCCTTTAAGCATTTAAATAAAAAACATCTGCCCTAAAAGGACAGATGTTATTATCTGCTTTGCCACCTAATGGTTATTAAATGCTATCACATTTTAGCTTGATAACGTAAGCTAGACGTCAAAAGATACTCGATATGCATCTTTCCCCTTTGCCTTCATGGGTCCATTTACCAAAGTCGCATCTCTATCCAGTTTCCACCACCCTAGACTCTCTACAAGCGCGTTCAATGTTTTATCTCCCAATCAATAGTTTCTATATATGCTTATAATTTATCACACTACATATAATTTGTCAATTGTATTTCTTTTTCTAGACTATATATAAGCCAAAATAAATTTATAATATATTTTCTTAATAATACCAGCCTCTTTATAAATTATTTTCATTTGATTAAAATAATAATTTGAAACAAATTTAAGTTCTTCATTTGTAATTTCATGAGTTGAAAAACGAGCTTTATCACTAAGATCCTTAATTTTAGAAGTATTCCCATTTAATTTATTTAAATAGTGATAGTAATAACATACCATCTGATTATTAGTTTTAGCATTTTTAAACATTCTCTTTTTTCGAATCCTTGCCTGCAGCATGATTCCAATTGATCCAATTATCAAAAATCCTAAAACATATCCATAAAAAGGAATTTCAACTAGAGGTTTTTTATCTAGCTCAGCTTCTTCTTGAGTCTGATTAGGTGAAACTGGTGTTGTTTGATTATTATCTTGATTGTTATTAGCCGGTATGGATGATGTCTCAGAATCCTCATTTCTAACTTCAGCGCCAATTGCCTCAATAGGAATCCAGCCCAAATAATCATCAAAAATTTCAACCCAGGCATGTTCATTTCGATCTCTGATAATCAGCTTATCACCATCTTTATTATCACTAGCCTGATATCCTGATACAAACCGGGACGCTATGCCATTTCTTCTTAACATTAAAGCTAAAGCTGAAGCATAATGAACACAATATCCACGTTTATTTACATTTAAAAAATAGTTCAAATAATTCTCATCATCAGGTAAATCACCTGGCTTAAGAGTATAGCTAGTTTGAGCAGCTAATGCCATTTTACATTGATCAATCAACTGATAAACATCACCGTTATAAACAATATTATTTTGTAGTAAAAACTGGTCAATAATCTCAGCGTCTTTTTTAGAAACATCTATTAAAATATCTTTATTATCATAATGATATGTCTGCATATTTTTTATATCTTCCTGTGTCCTGTTTTTATTAGCTATTTCCTGCAGTTTTTCTTTTTTTGTACTGCCATCAACACTTGATAACAATTCATTAAAATCATCATTGGGAACAACCATTTCATATGTTTGAGGATTTTCACCCATAAAATAATTACCATAATAAGTCAAATCATCATTTGTAAAATAATAAGGTGCATAATTACGATAACTATAACCGCTCAACTGTTCAATATTAACTGTTTGGGTATTTGCTTTAGTTACCTTAATAATCACATCCAAATTCCGATAAATCCAATTAATATAAGTTCGATCATCATTAACAACACTCCACTTGCCATTGTTATATCGATCATAACCTATCCCACGTATTTTAAAGTTAGTTAATTTATCAGCACCTTCAATAACAAAATCTATCGAATTACGGTAATAACGATTTCCCTGCTCTCTTATATCATATTCCTTTTTAGTACTTCCTCCTGCCGTAGTCAATGGTGTTTTAGCCTTCCTAAATAAGTTTATTGATGAAAGCTGATAAGTATTTGTTGGAAAAGCCAGATATGTAAAAATCATCGAAAATATACAAAGACATATAACAGGCACTTTCAGTCGGGTTTCTTTTTGCAATGCTGCTACAAATAAAACCAAAAAATATAATACATAACTACCAATAAAATACCATGGTGGTGTAATTGTAAATAATAATTCAATAAATACCCCTGGCAATAAAGCAAATATTGCTAAAAAATATTTATTTTTTTCTATTGCAATACTAGCTAACATATACATTGGAATAAAAAACAATAAAAATGAGCATATACATGCAAAAGGATCATTAAAAAAATTAGCCATACTTTGATAATTAAGATTATAAACTGAAACTTCGCGATATTTGTGTACTACAATTGAGATTAAATATGAAAAACAAGATATTGTCTTTGGAAGTAACAACAATAAACCTTCAAAAACTAACCCACATGTCACAAATTTACTTTTATTTTTAACTTTCATATATCCTACATAAATAAATAATCCCACCACAATACAAAAACTAAAAATCAAATGCAAATTAGTATTAAAACTAAATGAATAAATCAATGATCCCGTTGAACCAATAATACCCAATATATAAATTAAAAGCTTCATCGTTGATCACCTTCTACTCTTTTAATACCATGATAATTAATTACGAACTCATAATTATGCTTCGTTGTAACAAAATGATACTCTTTATTCCATAATAAATATTTAAATCTATCTTCATATTCTTGATAACTAGTTATTTCTTTATTTGAGAGTAAAAAATTAAGTTTTTCACTTAACAAATAATTACAAAACGATTCAAGGTAACTAAAAACCAAATCATTATGATCGTCATTATTATCAAAAATACAATATAAATTAACTATCTCATTTACTGCTAAAGCATTATCTTTAACTAAAATAGAACCATATTTAGCACTTAATTTCCAATGAATATTTTTTAACGAATCTCCTTCATTATATTCATGAATATCATATATTTCTGTAGGATCATCCCCCTTTTGATCAACAGCATAAACTTCCTGACCATCTTTTGGAAGATATCTTTGGTACATTTCAAAATCAAATTTCATCCTTTTAGGATATACTGTTATTGGTATTTGATAATCACACCGCTTTTTTAAACAAAATAAGTTTAAACAATCATACTGATAATAATCTTTAATAACTATGTTTTTACCACCACAATGGTCAAATAACAAATCAAACTTATCTTTATTTCCTTTTAAAATATACTTTTTACCATCAATCTTAAATTTAACAGCGCCTAAACCAAAATTATCTCGTTTCACTAGTACATCAACTAATTCATTTTGTCTTACTATTTCATTTTCCACTCTAAATTCTAATTTTAAAAATTTCCAGGTTAATAATAAATAAATTAATGATATAATCGGTAAACTCAAAATAACTAATAAAAAATAATAAGAAAAATACCCAATAAAAGCTAGATAAAAAAATACACCAAATCCAATCAATAATACATAAATTAAACGATACCGAAACATAGCTACTTATAAGTAACTGGTGAAATTCGCATCATAATTTCTTCCATTATGATTTGAAAAGTTTCACGATTTTTTTGAATACTAGGAATTAAAAAGATTCGGTGGTTAAGTACTTCATATAGATTTTCATTGATATCTTCAATAATAACATAGTCTCGACCATATAGATAAGCGGTTGCCTGAGCTGTTTTTATCAAAGCAATCGAAGCCCGTGGTGAAGCTCCCTGTTCAATTTTTTCATGCTGACGAGTTTGTTGTACAATTTGGACAATATAACGAACCAGGCTTTCGTCAACATGAATATTTTTTATTTCATTTTGCATCGAAATTAATTCTTCTGGTGTTAAAACAGCATTAATTTTATCAAGAGGATTACCACTTTTTTTCCGCTTTACAATTTCAATTTCACTTGCTTCATCTGGATACCCTATAGATAAACGCATCATAAACCGATCCAATTGTGAATCTGGTAACATCTGTGTCCCTGCACTTCCAAACGGGTTTTCAGTTGCAATAACAATAAATGGCTTATTAGTAAGATATGTATTACCATCAACACTAATAATCCCTTCTTCCATGACCTGTAACAAAGCGGATTGTGTTTTACTAGAAGTACGATTAATTTCATCAGCTAAAAAAATGTTTGTAAAAAGAGGTCCTTTTTTAAAATTCATTTCTTTTTTATCAAAATCATAAACCGAATATCCTAGTAAATCACTAGGCAAAGTATCTGATGTTAATTGTACCCGTTGATAATCTAAAGATAATGCTTTAGTAAAAGCAACCGCTAAATTTGTTTTTCCTACCCCAGGAATATCTTCTAATAAAATATGACCATCTGCAAGAATAGCAACAGTTACTCTTTTAATCACTTCATCTTTTCCTAAAACTGCTTTCTTTACTTCTTTAATTAAAAGTTCTAATCTATCATTCACAAACCCCACTCCTTTTTTATTTTTATATTTTTATTTTAACATAATGAAGTGTAGTTTCCGTGTAATATTTCTTAATTTACATTAATTTTATTCAACTTCTTCTATTTAATAAAATATTTACCAAAAACTTGCATTATTTTTTAGAAAACTATTTTAATCTATGTTATAATATGGAAGTTGAAAGAAGGTGTTATTATGTCCCCTGAGCCCGAGCAGGCATACATTAAACAATTAAACAATAAAAATGCAGGAGACATAATTAATTAGTCTCCTGGAATGGAGGCTAAGATGTTAGAATATTATAAAACATATGGAACAGTGACAAAAAAAATAGAAACTCCTGAATTAGGATGCTGGATCAATGTTATTGCTCCTAGTGAAGAAGAAAAAAATTTTTTAACTGAAACAATTGGTATTTTACCTGAGTTTATTAAATCATCATTAGACCCAGAGGAAAGTTCTCATATTGATTATGATGAGGATTATAATCAAAGACTGGTCATTATTGATTATCCTAGTGCTGATGAGAATGCTGAAGGCTATGATAAAAATATGCTTCAATACACTACTTTACCTTTAGGTATTATTATTACGAAAGGTTATATTATAACAATATCTTTATATGAAAATCTAAATATTGATGATATGGCTCAAGGTAAGGTTAAAGGTATCAACACTAATTTAAAAACAAGATTTTTATTATTATTATTACTTAGAATATCACAACGTTATTTGATTTATTTACGTCAAATCGATCGGATTTCATCACAGACAGAACAAAGTCTGCATAAATCTATGCAAAATAAAGAACTCATACAAATGCTGGGATTAGAAAAATCATTAGTATATTTTTCTACCTCTTTAAAAACTGATGAAATTACTTTAAATAAAATTATGCGTGGTAAAATTATTAAATTATATGATGAAGACCAGGATCTATTAGAAGATGTATTGATTGAAATTAAACAAGCAATAGAAATGTGTAACATCTATTCTAATATTCTTTCAGGAACTATGGATGCTTTTGCTTCAGTTATTTCTAATAACTTAAACATTGTTATGAAAGTATTAACTGTTATCACAATCGTAATGGCAATCCCAAACATTATCTTTAGTTTTTATGGAATGAATGTTACTGGCCTGCCTATTGCTCACTGGTGGTTTCCAACGTTAGTTGCAGTTATTGCATGTATTATTGCAACAATAATTTTTATCAAAAAAGATATGTTTCATTAAAAAAGAATTAGATTAAGAGGCTGCAGAAAAAGTAATTAAAGATTGCTTTTTAATGGAATTAAAAGTAAACGTCAAATAGCTTAATTTAGCGTTAGAATATATAAAATTATAGCTCATTGATGTGCAAAAATATTTACGGTAAGTGTTCCTTTATGAACACTTACCTTTTAGTGCTTTGGTGTCAAATCAAACAAATAAAAGAATGTGTATAAAATTATAACAACATAGAAAAGGGTAAGTTATCATTCAAAATAATTTTTTTAAAAAACTTACACACTTTACTTGACCAACCCTAAATAAAAAACAAAACCTGAGTTTTATTTAAAATATTTTTTATAACTTACTTTTTCATGTTATTCGGTGAATTATTTTAATTAAAATAACAGCTATTTAGTCAAACAAAAATAATAAACATAGAAAAATAGTTAAAATAATTTGATAAAATGATAGGCAAATTATTTTAACT
>JAETPY010000096.1 GCA_021770925.1 Erysipelotrichaceae bacterium
AGAGCATACTTAGACTTAAGATTAAAACCAAATAAAGATTTATTAAATGATTTAATCAATAAAGCAAATGGATTAAAAGAAGCAGAATATACAGCAGCATCATGGAAAGTGATGAACGAAGCATTAAATGATGCAAAAGCAGTATTAAATGATCCAGAAGCAAGTCAGGCAGAAGTAGACAATGCAAAAGATGTTTTAACAAAAGCTGTAGCCGGATTACGGGCAGTAGATAATACTGTAAAACCAGGAGATACAATAAGTATTAAAACAGGTGATGATAGTATGACTGGAGTATTTGCAGGGCTTGGATTATTAAGTATGGCGGCAGTTTTGGTAAATTATAAAAGAAAAGAAGATTAAATAATTAATCATTAAGTCAACTTGAGATAATTATCTTAGGTTGACTTTTTATATCGAAACGATGAATGGCTAATTATTTTAAAAACGTATAAAAAAGATATATAAATTGAATTTGTTGAAATATTAAATAAATATTTATAATTGTAGTGAAACAAAAAAACACACAGCATAATATAATGCTGTGTTAATGATAATTTATATAAGAGAAAATGACCACATTGCCTTTATTTGAGATGAAAGTCTTTCATATGTCCATGTACGCTGGCTATTTTCTTTACTGTTAGGATCATTGATACAGAATTTACCATCAACAGTTTTAGTTATTACTAGAAAGTGTCCTGTGGTTGTAAAATCACCTGGTCTAACACTACAGATAATCGGATTTCCCTGTTCTAATTGATTGATCATAGAGTTTTTATCTAAAGGAACTGAAGCTGCTTTTAAACCAAAAGCACGACATCCTTCTTCCATAAAAGCCCAGGTTGTTTTACTGCCGTCTAAATAACCATGTTCGATGGCATATTTAGCAACAAAATGAGGATTATAATCAGTATTTCTTGTAAGACCAACTACAACCATAGACATACTAGTAGGACCACATCCAGCAGTTCCAACAATTTCATCTCCATAATGTGTATATGCCCAGCGTTTATCCCATTGGATAAATAGTGGAATTTCACCATTGGTTTCTAAGATAATGGGATCATTATTTTCTTTATCTTGATAATTTGTTTTCAATTCTTTTGCCTGGGGGTTATTTTTTACAAATTCCTCGATGTATTGAGGACAATCGTTATTGTTATCATATAGTAAAGAGGGAATTATCTGAGCACAGAGGTAACCAATTGCTAAAACAAGAATAAAGCAAATAAAAATAGGTATCTTTTTTAGTTTCATAACATCATAGAATAATGTTTAATAACGATTGAAAAGATTGCAATTGCTCCAAGAATGATAATAACGACAGCTTTTTCTTTAGTAGATAATTTTTCCATAACTTAGCTCCTTTTTATAGTATAAATGATGGTAATAGAACAGGATAGAATTTATGAAGTGAAAGATAGCCAATCATACCAAAGCTTACAAGAAATATAGCAGAAGGTAATTTACTACATTTTTTATATGTGATTAAATGGTATATGATTAACCCAATAATACCTCCTAAAGTATTTAGAAAAATATCATCGACATCAAAAATTCCCCATCCAGTTGCTAATTGAATTAGTTCAAATGATAAACTTGTTATAAAATTTGCAAAAATTATATTGTTGTATGTAAGAGATTTAAAATAGTTCAATAAAATGATACTTAAAGGAATAAATAATGCAATATTTCCTAAAATATTAATCAATAAAGTTTGGCTTAATCCATGATTATAATACTGGTTAATAAAATCAAATAATATAAAATTAGCATTATAACCATTGTTAACAAAACCATTTTTAAGTAAGATAATTTTGATTAACATCCAGAAATAAATTAAAGAACATAGTCCCAGGACAAAGTTAGATAGATGTGGTTTTTTTAATGCCATAAATATTACCTCCAATCTAAAAACCTATTCTATATTGTTATCATAACAAGATAAAATAGGTTTTGTATTGATATTTACTAAAGAAATTCTTACAAATTTCTTACAAGGGTAATTTAACTGTAAAAATAATTAATTTATCGTTTAAATCAGCTGTAATAGTACCATGATGAAGTTCAATAATTTTTTTAGTTATCGCTAATCCTAGACCAGAACCACCAGTTTTACTATTTCGTGATTCATCTAAACGTACAAATGGTTCAAAAATGTGTTCTAATTTATTTTTATCAACAAAATTAACAGAGTTAGATAATTTTATTAAAATATGATTATTTTCTTTTTTAGCGATAATTTCAATTTTTGAATTTTTATCACTATAATTAATAGCATTACGAATAAGATTATCAAAAACTCGTTCAAACTGATTTATATCAATAGATACAATTAGATTATCTTCAATTTCACTAACACATTCAAGATTTTTTTCACGATATAAAGGCATAAATTCATATGATATTTGAGCTAACATAATAGATAAATTTACTTGCTGTTTTTCTAATGAAATATCACTTAAATTGTATTTGGCGATTGAAAAGAATTCTTCGATTAATTCTTCTAAACGAATAGACTTATCATAAGCAATTTTAGTATAATTATTTTTTTCTTCTAATGATAAATTAGGTTGACTGGTTAATAAATTTAAATATCCAATAATTGATGTTAAAGGAGTTTTTAAATCATGAGCTAGATATAATAATAGATCATTTCTTTGTTTTTCAGCTTGTTTTATAGCAGCTTTGTTTTTTAAAGAATCTTTTTTTATTTGATTCATTTGATCCTCTATTTCTTTTAACTCAAAAGGAAGGCTAATTAATCGATCGCTGTCTTCAACGAGTGTTTTTCCTGCTTCCAGCATTTTTTCAATATATTGTAAAGATTCACGATATCTAAGCCAAAAGATAATAATTGTATCGAGGGCAATAAGACTAATCGATATAGCAAGTAGATTATCTTTGATTAATTGAGCTAATTGATAAACAAGATCATATTCCTGCCAGACATATTGATGATAGACTTCATAAGAATAAACAAATAAAATAATAAAGGTAATAACAGAAATACCAATCGTAACAGCTATTTTCTTTAAAAGATTGGCAGTTAAACTTTTTTTAAAATGAGAATTATTCAATTGTATAACCAACTCCCCAAACAGTTTTAATAAATTTCGGTTTGCGGGCGTTTTCGTGCATTTTTTCTCGTAATCTAGCTACGTGTGCCATAACTGTGTTATTATTATCCAAATATTTTTCCTGCCAAACTGCTTCAAATAGTTCCTCTGATGTTACAACACTACCTTTTTTGCTACACAAGTACCATAAAATTGAAAATTCTAAAGGGGTAAGATTTAAGGGCTGGTCGTATAAGGTACATTTATGATTATCATTATTGATCATGAGACCATTGAAATCATATATCTGCTGGTTTACAGGTGTTTCATTAGTGTTGTAACGAAGATAGCGTCGTAATTGAGTCTTGACACGAGCAGCTAATTCTAAAGGATTAAAAGGCTTGGTAATATAATCATCAGCGCCTAATGTTAGACCATTAATTTTATCAAGATCGTTATTTTTAGCTGTTAACATGATTACTGGAAAAAAATAATCTTTACGGATTTCCTTTAGTAAGCTAAAACCATCAAGATCAGGCATCATAACATCTAAAATAGCTAAATCATAATGGTTTTTCTGTAAACTATCTAAAGCCTCTTGTCCGTGATAATATTTAAAAACATGGTAACTTTCATTTTGTAAATATAATTCAACTAAATCAGCAATTGATTGTTCATCATCAACTACTAAGATATTGTAAGCCATAATATCACCTCACTTTTCATCTTAGCTTATTTTGTTTAAAAAAACAAATTTATCGCATTTTTTTAAGAAAATTGTAAGAAATAAAAAGGGTTGACTATTTCAAACCCTTACTTTCATTTAAATACGTATCATTTAAAGCAATCACTTTTTTCATGGCTTCGATGCCTGGAGCACCAATCGTATTACGTTTGTTCACACATGTTTCAACCCGAATAGTTTCATAAATATCTTCATCAAAAACATCACAGACTGCTTTAAATTCATCAATACTTAAATCATCTAAGTCTTTATTTTGATCAATTGCATAAAGAACCAAACGTCCAATGATTCCATGAGCATCTCTAAACGGTACACCTTTGTTAACAAGATAATCTGCAGCATCAGTAGCATTGGTAAAACCACCAGTTGCCGATTTGCGCATTTTTGTTTTATTAAAAGATGTTGACTTTAGCATATCATTTAATAATTGTAAACAGCCTTTAGTAGTTGTTAAAGCATCAAAAACAAGTTCTTTATCTTCCTGCATATCTTTATTATAGGCAAGTGGTAAGCCTTTCATTGTTGTAAGCAGGCTTGTCAATGCTCCATAAACTCTACCTGTTTTTCCTCTGATTAATTCAGCAATATCAGGATTTTTCTTTTGTGGCATAATAGACGAACCAGTTGAAAAAGTGTCATCTAATTCCACAAACTGGTATTCATTAGTATTCCAAATAATTATTTCTTCGCTGATTCTTGACATGTGCATCATCATTGTAGCCATAGCACTCAATAATTCAATTAAATAATCACGATCACTAACACCATCGATACTATTTAAACAAGGACCGTCAAAACCTAGTAGTTTGGCAGTATAGTCACGGTCTAATGGATAAGTTGTACCAGCTAAAGCTCCAGAACCTAATGGACATACATTCATTCGTGTATAAATATCTTCAAGGCGACTGCTATCGCGTTTAAACATTTCAAAATAGGCACCAAGGTGATGAGCTAGAGTAATTGGCTGGGCCTTTTGTAAATGAGTAAAACCTGGCATGATCGTATCAATATGTTCTTTCATAATACTATTAATAGTTGTTAAAAGATTATGGATCAATGTATTTAACATAACAACTTGATCACGAGTATATAAACGCATATCTAAAGCAACCTGGTCATTTCTACTTCTGCCTGTATGTAATTTTTTACCAGTATCACCAATTCTTTCGATTAAAGTAGATTCTACAAAACTATGGATATCTTCTTGTGAATTATCAATTTCAAGTTTGCCATTATTTAAATCTTCTAAAATCTGATTTAATGCTGTTTCAATCTGCTCACCTTCTTCTTTAGTTAAAATACTTTGTTTAGCTAACATTTTTACATGAGCAATACTGCCCTGAATATCCTGCTGATAGAAAGTTTGATCGAAACTAATTGATGCATTAAAATCATATACTAACTGGTTGGTTGGTTTAGTAAATCTGCCACCCCATAAATTCATTTTTCTACCTCCTATAATAAAAGGGCTAAAGCCCTTTTTATTTTTTATTATTTAATTTCATTGCTCTAACTTTAGTTGAAAGTCCGTATAAAGTAATGAATCCTTCAGCATCATGATGATCATATAAATCACCGGTTGCAAAACTTGCAATATCTTCATCATATAAAGAATATGGAGAAGTGGTTCCTTCTTTAATAATATTTCCTTTATATAATCTAAATTTAGTAGTACCGCTAACAACTTCTTGAGTTTTATCAACAAAAGCAGTTAAAGCCTCGCGTAATGGTGAAAACCATTTAGCAGCGTATACTAATTCTGCAAATTCTACAGATACCAAACGTTTATATTTTAAAGTTTCACGATCTAAGACTAGTTCTTCTAACTGACGATGAGCTTCCATTAAAATAGTACCACCTGGTGTTTCATATACCCCACGTGATTTCATACCAACAACCCGGTTTTCAACAATATCAACAATTCCAATACCATGTCTACCACCAAGTTCATTTAATTCTTCAAGAATAGCAGTTAAAGGCATTTCTTTTCCATTTAATTTAACAGGAACACCTTTTTTCCATTCAATTTGAACATGTTCAGCTTTATCTGGAGCCTTTTCTGGTGCTGTAGATAAAACTAATAAGTGATCATAATTTGGTGTGTTTTCTGGGTTTTCAAGTTCCAGACCTTCATGAGAAATATGCCAGATATTACGATCACGTGAATAACTTGAATCTACAGAGAAAGGTAAATTAATCCCATGAGCTTTACAATATTCAATCTCAGATTCTCTTGAATCCATAGTCCATTTAGGATCACGCCATGCAGCGATTATCTTTAAATCAGGTGCTAAAGCTTTAATTCCAAGTTCAAAACGAATTTGATCGTTACCTTTACCAGTTGCTCCATGACAAATCGCAGTAGCACCTTCCTGGCGAGCTACATCAACTAATACTTTTGCAATTAGAGGTCTTGCAGTAGCAGTACCTAATAAATATTTATATTCAAATACAGCATCAGCTTGAACTGTTGGAATAATGTAATCTTTAACATATTCATCAACTACGTTTTTTATATAAAGTTTTGTAGCACCACATGCTTTTGCTCGTTCTTCTAATCCATCTAATTCTTCAGCCTGTCCAACATCGATACAGCAGCAGATAACCTCATAATCATAATTTTCTTTTAACCAAGGAATAATAGCAGTAGTATCAAGTCCCCCGGAATAAGCAAGAATAACTTTTTCTTTCATTATTTAATCCCCCTTATAATAACTTTTAAATTATCATTATCATAAACTATAGAAATAATAATTGCAATATTTTATCGCAATTATGCGATAATTTTATTGAATGTTCATATTTGAGCAACAGTAATAAAATAAAATAAAATATATATGTAAACAGGGGAAATTTTATGAGTGAAAATAAACTGGATTATCAAAAAATATTAAAAATTGTAATAATTGCAATAATTTGTTATTGGGGATTGAATAATTATAAAATAATATTTGAATCTTTTAATAATCTATTATCAGTGCTCATGCCTTTTATCATAGGGTTTATAATTGCCTTTATTTTAAATGTCTTAATGATCAGGGTAGAAAAATTATTAAAAAGATTTTTTAAAGGAAAATGGTTTGATCGTTGTAAAAGAATTATAAGCATTATTTTATCGATGTTAATATTGATTGGTATTTTAGCGTTAATAATAAATCTTGTTATTCCTGAAATATCTAGTGCGATAAAGCTGATTGTTAAAAGTTTACCAGAAGTATTTGAAGATTTACAGCAATGGAGTAAAAGTAATGGTGATATTTCACCACGATTAGAAGGATTATTAAATAGTATTGATTTCAATTCACTTACAAGTGAATTTAGTAATGTTGTAAAAATAGGGTTTACAGGGGTGCTGGGATCAACGGTTGATATAATTTCAATATTGGCTGGAAGTATTATTAATTTGGTTGTAGGATTTGTGTTTGCATTTTATATTTTAATGAGTAAAGAAACATTAAAACGCCAAACTCATAAATTAATGAATGCTTATTTACCAGAAAGAATTTCATCAAGATTAGTTAAGATTGCTAGATTATCAAGAACAACTTTTACTAATTTTATTATTGGACAAACGATTGAAGCAGTTATTTTAGGAAGCTTATGTGCAATTGGAATGAAGATATTAGGATTCCCGTATGCTCCAATGGTAGGAACTTTAGTTGGTATAACTGCTTTTGTTCCTATTGTAGGGGCCTTTATTGGGGGTGGAATTGGAGCCTTTATGATTATGACAGTTGATCCTATGCAGGCAGTGTTTTTTATCATTTACTTAATTATTTTGCAACAGCTTGAAGGTGATTTGATTTATCCGAGAGTTGTTGGTTCATCGGTTGGTCTTCCCTCGATATGGGTTTTGTTTGCTGTTACTGTAGGAGGCGGTTTATGGGGAATTGCTGGTGTTTTATTTAGTGTGCCGGTTTTATCAGTAATTTATGCTTTAGTAAAGGAACATGTAAATAAAGCTGGTGAGAATTGAATTATTTAATTATATCTGCATATCCTGTAACAATGTTACAGGATATTTTTTTAAACAATTATAAAATATCTTGCAATTAGATAGAGATAGATATATCATAATAATATAAATAATAAAAATAATTTTATTGAGATGAGGAGATTGAAATGTTAAGAATTGAAAATCTAACAAAAACTTATGGAAGTAAAAAGGCAGTAGATAATTTATCACTTCATATAGAAAGTGGACATATTTATGGTTTTATTGGTCATAATGGGGCTGGAAAGACGACAACTTTAAAATCTATTGCAGGAATTATGGAATTTGATCAGGGAAATATTTATATCGATGGTAAATCAATTAAAGATGATCCTCTGGCATGTAAATCTGTTATGGCATATATTCCCGATAATCCAGATTTATATGAGTATTTGACAGGAATTAAATACTTAAATTTTATTGGTGATGTTTATGGTGTTAGTCAGGAGGATCGTAAAGCAAGAATAAAAAAATATGGAGACATGTTTGAATTGAGTGAATCTTTAGGGGAACCAATTAGTGCTTATTCACACGGAATGAAACAGAAATTAGCTGTTATTTCAGCGTTTATCCATGAGCCTAAATTAATTATTATGGATGAACCGTTTGTTGGACTGGATCCTAAAGCATCACATTTATTAAAAGGATTGATGAAAGAATTATGTAATCAAGGGGGAGCAATTTTCTTTTCTACTCATGTTCTTGAAGTAGCGGAAAAGCTTTGTGATAAAATTGCAATTATTAAAGCAGGTAAACTTGTCGTATCTGGAAATACTCAGGAAGTTGTCGGAGATGATTCTTTGGAAGAGGTATTTTTAGAATTGGAGGATGAAAATGCTTAAATCATTAATTAAGATTCGTTTACAAGGAATCTTTATGCGTTCAATGAAAGGCAGTAAAAAGCAAAAAATTACTGTTGGTAAAATAATTTTAATGTTGTTTATATTAGCATATATAGCAGTCATATTTGGGATGATGTTTGGTTATATGTTTGATCAGATCTTACAACCATTTATAATGATTGGTTTTGAATGGCTGTATTTTGGAATTATGGCAGTTTTGGTTGTTTTATTGTGTTTTATTGGTAGTGTGTTTACAACCCAGCAGGAAATATATGGGGCTAAGGATAATGAACTGCTGTTATCGATGCCAATTAAAACGAGGGATATTTTACTTAGCAGGATATTTGTAGTTTTGATTATTAATTATGTTTATGAAGCTTTAGTAGCTTTACCATGTTTTATTGTTTATTTTAGTCAAGTTCCTTTTGATATTATTAAATTATTGTTATTTATTATTGTTATTATTACTTTACCATTATTAGCGTTGACTTTATCGTGTGTATTTGGCTGGCTTATGGCAATGATCATGAAAAGAATTAGAAATAAAACAATTATTACAATGATTATTTCTTTAGGCTTCTTAGGATTATATTTCTATGTGATCAATAAGTTACCAGATTATTTGATATCGTTAATTGCTAATGGTAAAACTATTGGTGAAGCAATTAGAAATACATTATTTCCAATTTATCATTTGTCGATTGCTATCAGTGAAACAGATATAGTTAGTTTAATATTGTATTTACTTTGTGTTTTACTTCCTTTTGCTTTAGTAATTTATCTACTTTCAAAGAATTTTATTAGTATTGCAACAAGTAAACCTTTATCTAAAAAAGTGAAACTAAAGGATTCAGATATTAAATCTTCTAGTCAAAAGTTAGCATTATTTAAAAGAGAATTAAAACATTTTACATCTAATCCGATGGTGATGTTAAATGCGGCTTTAGGAATTGCTTTTACAGTCGTAATGGCAGGAGCACTGCTTGTCAAGGGAAAAGAGTTAGTAGATATGCTGGAAATCATTCCATCACAGTTTGAAGATATGATAAATGAATTTATGGTACCATTACTTTGTATTGCAGTAATTGGGACTAATTCTATGAATATTATTAGTTCAGCATTAATTTCTTTGGAAGGTAATCGTTTATGGATCATTAAATCACTGCCAATTAAAACGAAAGATATTTTACAAAGTAAATTAGCATTACATTTAGCATTGTGTATCCCACCAGGATTGTTATTTTCGGTTATTGGAAGTATTGTATTTTCATTGAATGTTATTGATTGTTTAATTGTCATAATTGTACCAGTTGTATTTACAATATTTGAAGCTTTGTTTGGTTTATTAGTAAATTTGTGGAAGCCAAAATTTGATTGGGTAAACGAGACTGTTGTTGTTAAACAAAGTGCTTCAGTTATGATAACATTGTTTTCAACAATGGCTTTAGTAATATTGATTGGAATATGTTATATTGGTTTCTTTAGTGATTTTATGAATGCTAAAACATATGTGTATGTTTGTTTAGTTATTTTTATCATTGCTGATTTAGGATGTTATTATTTATTAAATACTTGGGGAATTAGAAGATTTGAAGAATTATAGGCTAGAATAATATTTCTAGCTTTTTTTGTAAAGATTAACAATTTAAGATTTTTTAATATACTTATTTAGCCTGCCATTTTATAATAATAGAAAAGGAGGGGAAAATCATGGCATTTAACTTTAAAAATAATATGCATAAAATACGTTTTTATGGTGCCTTTGAACAAGAACAAGAACAAAAAAATAAACAGGATAATATCGTCAGCAGACGTCTGATCATTTTGCTT
>JAETPY010000097.1 GCA_021770925.1 Erysipelotrichaceae bacterium
AAAGAGATAACTGTATAAGATTAATTAAAAAGAAATATGATAAAGATAGTATTGAGTGGGTTGAAAGTTTAAATGAGAAGCAGTTAGATGAAATAATTAATTTGATTATGGAAGAAAATAATTATGATTTATTTAAACAGAAAGTTGAATTGTTTAAATGATACATATTTGATGAGAACAATTAATAATAAGTATATAAGATTTGTAGAAATTAAAAAGATCATCTTTAGTTAGTTTAAAAAGTCGATGATCTTTTTTTGTTAAAGTGGTTGTTTAAAATGACTTTAAATGAGATTTTCCTGGAGGTAAAACCAATCGAGATAGCCTAAAAAATTCCAAGCAATAATAGTAGATAGAGAATAGGTATAGAAAACACCATAATCAAAAAAGCCACCGATAACCTCACTTAAAACAATCAAACAAAATATTAATATACTAAAATAATATTTTTTACAGTTTCTAAAATTTAATAATTTAATAACTTTTTTTAAACATGTAATAAAGAAAACAAAATATAGTAAAAAGCCAATTACTCCAGTAGTAACTAGTGACTCAATAAATTCATTATGACTATGAACAACTTGAATTCCCTGGACAGTAGTACCATTAGTTTTAGCTATTCCCATTTTTCTAAAATTATTGGCACCAATACCAATAATAGGACTAATTCTCCAGACTTCAATTGATGTATTTAATAACTCTAAACGGCCGCTACTAACTTGATCAATCAACTCAATTGCTTTAGATGAATCACCAGTTAATAAGGATTTTGAGGCTTCAAAGATTTTTTCTAGTTGAAAACGATTTTCTTCTTGTGGACCAGCCTGATTATTAAAGATTATTGAAATCCCTCTATCTATTAATAAGCTGCCAAAAATAATTAAGATACAAATACTACATAAAATAAAAAATTTCTTTATTTTCAAATAATTTTTCTTTTTTATGAAAAAACAATATATTAAAGCAGTAATAATTATTGCTAAGATAATCAAAGCACTACGACATTTAGTAAGAAGTAGATACACTGTTTGAATCATAATATTAAAATAGTATATCTTTTTATACTTATAGTTATATGCAATTGCTAAAATAGCTAACAAAATTGTAATACAGGCTAAAAAAGCAGCGGGATTACAATTGAAATATATACCAAATAATCGATTTCCAGAAACTCCAATTAGCCAGTTGTTTTTAGTATCGTAAATATTTAACAAATACATAATTAAAGATATTCCACTGGCAATTCCAACTAAAAGATTTGTAAAAGGAATAATTGATCGCAATTCTTCTTTTATGCTGGTTATAGTAGTATTTTTTTTATTGCTAAAAATCAGCGAAAAAATAATTAATTGCATAATAGCGATTAGATATGATTTAAAATCACTATATTCTTGATTACAAATGGTTGCTAAAAATAAAATAATTCCATAACTATTAATAAGGATAAAATCCTTATTAATAGTTATTTCTTTATGAATTATATCATTAATAAAAATTATTAAAGCCCAAATAATAATTATTATTGCTAAGACATGATTTTCAATTCCTAAATATCCTAGAGCTAAGGTATTAATAAAAGCATATAAAATAAATGCTAATTTAAAATATTTTCTAGATAATATAAGTTTTTGCATTAATTTTAGTATGAATGATCAGCTATCTTTTTTACATTTTCAATAGCATAATTATTTCTTATATATTTTAAGTATTTTACCTTAATTTTATTAAAAGATTGATTTGAAATAGGAATAATTTCTTGTCTTTGCATAATAAAAGTATGATTATTCATTATTTTGTAAACATAATCCATGTTTATTAAATATGATTTATGTGGCGAAATAAAGGAATCATAATTTAATAAAGGCTCCATCCATTTTTTAAAAGAAGTTCTTATAGTCGTACTTTTAATTATAGAACCATCTTTTGTATGAATAAGTAAATAATGATTCTCATATTCTACAAATGTTATTAAACGACGATCGATAACAGTAGTGCCGTCTTTTGTTTTGATTTCTAATAAGCTTAGATTCATATTTATTAGTAATTTGAATATATTAGTAAGAAGTGAAAAAAGCTGGTTTCTAGATACTGGTTTTAGTAAGATAGCAAAAGGTAAAATTTTTAGATATTCTGATCTATAAATATTGTTACTGCTTATATAAATGATAAATGCATATGGATTAAGTTGACGAATCGTTTCTCCAATATTTAAACTATTTTCAATATTTTTATTAGATAGATTTAAAAAATAAATATCGGCTTTACCCTTTTGTTCAATAAATTCATTTAATTTTAATAATGAATTAAATTTTAGGATTTTAAAATGTAATTCTGATAATTCTGGTAGATATTCTTTAAAAACAGCAATTATTGGTTCAAATACTTCATCTTTATTACTATATAAAACGATTTTATACATATTACATAATCCCCCTCCGTACAATAATAAAAATAATCTATATACTAGTTAGTTTATCATATATATTATGATTTTTCTATAAGATTAATGTTTAGAATTTTTAAATATAGGCTATTAATTTTATTTAGATGTTTTGAAGAATTAAATATATAATTTAGAAGATATGTGACAAAAATATGTTTAATAGTTAATAAAATTGTATTTTAAAGTGTAATTACTCTGCTTTTGAGAAAAAAATTCAGTTAGTTAATAAAAAATGTTATTATATTATTGATTAATTAATATTGGTTTTTATTGGGAACCTTATGTCAAAATTAAATATTAATTGATCAGGTTTTTATCAATGCAGTTATTTATTTGAAAATGAAATATAAAAGAAAGGAGGGAGAACATGAATAAGATAAAACGATCGTTAGTTCTTTTGTTAGTGGGAACACTATTATTTTCTTTTATTACAGTTTTGTCATCTGCCAATGTCACTATTCCTCAAGGCCCGATAGATAGTGTGAATAGGGATAATGGTATAAATCAAATCATGGAAGCTGGTGTAGAAGATAAAAGTTTTGCAACAGCAATCTATGATGCGTTTGTAAAAGAAAACTTTTTTGGTGATGAAAGTAAAAACGTTAGAGAAATACTCGGTGAATATAACGGAAGCATAGATGCTTCAAATCGTGGTATCAAAAGTATTTATGGTATTGAGTGGTTGAGAAATGCAAAGAATATTGATCTTAGTAATAGATATGATGCCGATAATCTGGATATAAAAAATCAAATTAATGATTTGACGCCACTTTCAGTTAATCATGTAGTGGACGTTGGCAATCTTTCTGATAGAGCTGAAACGGTAGCATGGTTTAAACAAAGAGGCAATTTAACAATTAATTTATCAGGAAATCCAATTACTAAATATGCTCATTTAGTAGGTCGAATTTTTTTACAAATTAGTGGAGATTTACCTATGATTGAAACCGATTCATTAAATGCCATTAAAAAAGGTGGCGAAGCTGATTGGTCAGTTATTAAAAAAATTGATTTACCAAAGCTTGAAAATGAAAGACAAGAAATTAAATTTTCTGATGAAATCAGAGAAAATGGAAAAGTTACAAGATTTATAGATGTTCCAGGTATTACTACTATAAATGAAGATGCTTATATTAACTATGATCAATTAAATAATAACATTTTAGAAATAGATAATATTAAGTACAGTGGACGTGCTCTTTTAAGAACGGGTATCGGTTTGAGTGATGGTATCAAATTTTATAAAAATCAAATTATTCTGGGTATTGACACTCCATCATTGGATCAAGCTACTTTTGACTACGGAGCTACTTTTAATGCCCGTATTTACATGCCGGTTATAGCTAAAAAAGATGTTAAAACGGATATTAAAGTTACTAAGTCTGCTACTTGTGATTACAGTGGTAAAAAGGTCGTTGGAGCTAAATATTATTTATATGATGCAAAAACAAATCAAAGAGTATCAGATAAAGAATATATTACAGATGAAAATGGTGAGTTCTGGATTGATGATACTTTACCAGTTGGTGAATATTACTTATTAGAGTTTGAAGCACCAGAAGGATTCTTACTTAATGAAAGTAAGATAAGTTTTAGTATTGTTGCTGATCAGCGAGAAATAAATGTTTCTGGTGGCGATAAGAATCTTAATATTAATGCAGGCGATATTAAAGAAGATCCAAATACTGTTTATATAGACCGATATTCAAATAATGTTGAAGTTACTATAACTGATGATCCTAATTATACATTAGATCATATTGAGCTTACTTATTTTGATCTTAATACACAAGCATTCCAGACTATTATGGGACCAAGTGAAGGTACTGTGTTTACAACAGCTCAAGAGATTACAGATTGGATCAATACTAATAAGGGTAATGCAGAGGCACCAGGAATTATTGATGGTGAAGTTAAAATTGAAGCATTTTTTGTTCATCATGAAGAATTAGTCACATCAGATCCAAGACCAGTTACTAAGGTTGAGTTTACTAAAAATGGAAGTGGATTGAATGATGCTGGTGAAGTTGTTCAAACACCTTTACCTGGAGCAACATTTAAATTAGAATGTACACATAAGCATACCGATCATTGTAAAGATGCCAATGGTGGTTATAGTCATTGTACAGATCCACACACAGATTGTGGTGATTACATAACTGATGAAGGATGTAATTGGAATATTGAGGTTACAAGCGACGAAGATGGAAAAGTAGTATTTGACAATATTAATACTGGCACTTATAAAATGACTGAAACTGTTGTACCTGATGGTTATTTATTACCTGAAACAACATGGACAGTAGTAGTTGATGCTGCTAAAGGAACTTTTATAATTAAAGCAGATGATGGAAATAATAGTATAATTAGTGGTAATCAAGAAAAAGGTTATACTATTGTTAATGAATCTTTTAATGTAAAGGTTAAGAAAATAGATAGTGAAAGCAAGAACGCGTTAAAGGGGGCTTCATTTGAACTGTTTAAGCTTAGTGATGAAGATCAATGGGTTAGTGTTGGAACTGCTACTACAAATGATGATGGTTTAGCATATTTTGAAAAACTTATTGATGGTCAATACATGATTAGAGAAATCGAAGCTCCCCCTGGATATGAATTGATAACGGATGTTATTGAATTCAAAGTACCATTTGAGTATACTAGCACAGATAAAAATGGTATTGAAAGTGATTTTGCTTCCGATACAAAAACCGTAACATTTACAGTTTCTGATAAAGTGGGTGTTGCTTTACCAAATACAGGAGCAACATTGACAGCAAGAATTGCATTTTTTGGAATTGTAATTATGGGAATTATGGTCATATTATTAAAAAAGACAAAAAATAAAAACAATTATGGAATGAAAAAATTATGAGGAGAGGAAAATATGAAAAATAATATAAAGAAAATATTTAGTATGATGATTGTTTTTCTAATGGCATTTGCCTTAATGATGCCTGCAGGAGCAAGTGATAAGGTTGATCCTAAAGATAATCCTACAATTGATCCTAGTATTAAGGAGGGATCAATTTCAATAGCAAAAAAAGGTTCCGTATTTAGTGTTTATAAAATTTTAAATGCAGAAGCTAAAGAAGGACAAAACGTATTTAATTTTACACCAAATGAGAAATTTGTGGATTTCTTTGGAAAAGCTGCTTATGGCGATTTAACAATTAACGACATTGCAAAAATGCCTAATGAATTAAATATTAGAGATAAAAATGGAAATGTAACTGATCCAATTACTGAAAAAACAACTATACTTACAAATCCATTACAAAGATATATTAATGATAATAATATTACACCAGTAACAACAATTAGTTGTCCAAATACTGGAGAATCAGCTACAGCTGAAAATCTTGGAATTGGATTCTATTTAATTGTTGAAACTGCTACTCATAGTGATTCTGCTAGTGTAGCTTCTAAAGCGATGCTAGTACCATTACCAATGGTTGAAACTGCTAATGATGGTACAAATACATGGAATTATAATTTAACAATTACTCCAAAAGATGAACCAGTGCCATTAGATAAAAATATTCGTAAACAGAATGGTGAAGAATTCGAATTAGTTAATACAAGTACAAATAATATTGGAGATGTTCTTGATTATCAAGTTGATACAGCTATTCCGCATTATGATGCAAATGTTTTAACTCATAAAGACTATCCACTTAATATTAAATATTGGATTACTGATGAATTAAGTAAAGGATTAACTTTTTATAATTTAGATATTGATAATAATCCTATTGTTATTATCGAAGTATCAAATGCGACTGACAAGAAAACGTTAACTAAAGGTACTTTGGTTGAAAAAACAATTACAAATAACAATGGTACAGAAGAAACGGTTTATGCAGTTGAAAATGGTGATTATGCCTTTTTAGGTGATGGTCTTGATGGTACAATGCAAATTATTTTCAATTATAAAAATATTGAACCATATAATGATTTAACATTAACTTATCAAGTAATAATTAATGAAAATGCAGTTATTGGTGTTATTGGTAACCCTAATGAGGTAACATTAGAATATACAAATAATCCTATTACAGGAGAAACTAATAAACCTTGGGATGATACTAAAACTTATACTTATGGTTTAAAAATTAACAAAGTTGATGATAATAAAGAAAATCCTAAAAAACTTGCGGGAGCTGAGTTCCAATTATTGGAAGATAATAACGCTATTGCAACATATACGTTTGATGAAAATGGTAAATTAATTCTTAATACTAATGAAGGTAAAACTGCTGTAACAGGTGCTGAATTCTTGGATAGTGAAAATAAAGATCCAAACGTAAATTTTGGTATTGCTTACCTTATCGGAATTAAAGCTGGAACTTATACATTAAAAGAAACAAAAGCTCCTGATGGTTATATTATTCCTAATGATGGATTAGAATTAGTAATTACTGAAAATACTGATAGTAAAGGTAATCGAACTGTTGTTTATACCTTGGGTGGTAAAGAATTAAGTATTGAAAATATTAATGATGAAACAGTTGCAGATGGGTCTTATGCAGTAACTACAATTGAAAATACTGAAGGATTCAATTTACCAATGACTGGTGGAGCTGGTACTTGGATGTTTACTGTTGGTGGTATCTTAATTATGGCAAGTATGGTTGCAGTATTTGTTAAATTAAGAAAAAAAGAAAATTAATTAAATAAAGAACTACTTTAGGTAGTTCTTTATTTACATAAAGGATGTTACTGTGAAGAAAAAAGTAGTTAAAATAATTTTAATAATTGGATTTATAGGTGGATTAGTAATAAGTCTATATCCTCTTGTAAGTAATATGTATGCTCGAAGAAATCAAATTAATGTTATTTCTAATTATCAATCAGAAATTGATAATAGTAATGAAGAAAAAATTGCTCAAGAAAAAGATTTAGCCCTTACTTATAATCGTAAACTTAATCAAACGGTAATTTTGTCAGATCCATTTGATCCCAATGCTATTAGTATGGCAGATGAACAGTATTATGAAATCTTAAATTTTGCTGATGATGGAGTTATGGGATATATAAAAATACCACGAATAGGCGTTAATTTGCCGATTTATCATGGTACTGATAGTAATCATATGTTAAAAGGGGTTGGACATCTAGTTGGAACTTCATTTCCAATTGGGGGAATTGACAGTCATTCTGTTTTATCTGCTCATTCAGGTCTTTCTTCAGCTGATTTATTTACAAACTTAATTGATTTAGAAAATGGCGATTTATTTTATGTTTATATTTTAGACGAAATTTTAGCCTATGAAGTAGATAATATTAAAGTGGTAGAGCCTACAGAAACCGATGATTTAAGGATTGTTAAGGGAGAAGATTATGTAACACTAGTAACTTGTACTCCATTTGGAATAAATAGTCATCGTTTATTAGTTAGAGGGCATAGAGTTGAATATGATCCTGATATTGAAAAAAAAGAAGCGAAAAAAGCAAATAACGATGTTTGGTTTAAAGAGTATATTAAGTCAATCATTAGTGGGGTTGGCGTAATTGTTGCTATTTTAGTTATTGCTTTTGTTGTTAAAAAAGTGAAGAAAATGATTAGGGGGAAACAGTAATGTTGAGAAAATTTCTAATTGTATTTACAATTATTGGTTTTTTAATTGGTTTAGGAATTTTCTTATATCCACAAATTTCTTCCTGGATAATAACTAAGAATGTTAATAATACAATAAATGAATTTGAAACATCAAAAATATCTTCTCATCCAAAAGAAGAGGATGAGTTATATCAGGAAATGAAAGCATATAATCAAAACCTATATACTACGGGACAGTCTAAAATAAATGATGCCTGGACCTTTGAACAAGAAGAATTTACTTTGAATAATTATGATTATAAGGATGAGATGATTGCAACAATTACGATTCCTAAAATAGAAATTGAACTACCTATTTATTTAGGGGCAACTAAAGAAAATATGGCAAAAGGAATTGTTAATTTAGGTAATACATCTTTGCCTATAGGTGGTTATAATACTAATTGTGTTTTAGCGGGACATCGTGGTTATCGTGGAGCACCTTTTTTTAGAGATATTGAGGATTTACAAGTAGGGGATGAAGTTGTTATTCAAAATTTTTGGGAACAATTAAAATACAAAGTTTTTGAAATAAAAGTTATTTATCCTACTGAAAGTGAACAAATATTGATTCAAGAAGGAAAGGATATGATTACATTAATTACATGTCATCCTTATCGGCATAATTATCAAAGATATGTAGTTTATTGTGTTCGTAGTGATGAATTTGATGATAGTATGACTTATGATGGAAATACGAATATCATTTCTTCTAAAAATGAAATTAAAATTGAACAAAAATTACCATATGTTACTTTAGGAATGCTAGGTTTTATAATAATTATTGTTCTTTTGTATACTAAAAAGAAATATCGCTAAATAGCGATATTTTACTTTTATATAGATATTAGACTGCAATATAAACATTTTGTTGATTGTTTATATATTTTTTAAGTTTTTATCATTATGAGTATTATTTTTTATATCTATATGTTATAAGTGGCCCATACTTTTAACATATGATAAAAATATTTGAAAATTTAATCACGTATGTGGAGAAATATAGTAAAATATTGCTTTTTCAAAATATTCTGATTAATAAAACATCCAATAATACTCAAATATACAGTTTTTAAATTAATAAGTAAATATAGTCTTTGCAGCCAACCTATATTTCTCTTTATAAAATATTCTCCACATTAATTACGTGATTAGTATGTGATTTCACATACAATAATATTTTATCATATAATTATCTATATAATATGTCAGTTTTGTATGATTAAGGGTAATTTTGTACAAAAAAGTCACTAAATATAGTGACTACATAATAGTTAATATTTTTAAATGAAAGATTGAATTTTCTTCGATTGTATACTCAAAAATAGCATCCCATTTTTCGGTATATGCTTTGACACTTCGAAGTCCATAACCATGTCCTTCACCATTTTGTGAAGTCGGAAGGCCAGTATTAGGAGAAATTTTACATTTACCATCAAAAGTATTAGAAATATCTAGGAGTAGTTGATTTTTAACGGGATAAAGTTTTAACCAAATTTTTCTATTTGATACTGGTAATTTTTTTGTTGCATTAATTGCGTTTTCTAATAGATTAGATAGGACTGTGGCTAATTCAAATTCATCGATTGTTTTTAAATTTTGTGGTACATCAACTTTAATATCAAAGATGATATTATTTTCTTGTACTTTTAACATATTAGTTGTAATAACACTGTTTAACGAAATATTATCACAATATATTTTGAGTTTAGATTTTGATAGTGTTTGATTAATTTGATTTAATAATTTATATATTTGCTCAGTTTGATTGTTTTTTAAATATGAGATAATTAAATTACTAGTATGTTTAAAATCATGTCTTAAGATTGTTAGTTTTTCTTCAGCTAATCTTGTTGATTCAATTTCCCGGCGGAGACAAAGTGAATATGTCTCTAAAAATTCATTATCTCTTTCAAGAATGTCGTTTTTACGTTGTTGATAGAATAATCTTGCTATGATTGAATATGACACACTTGTGATTAATAAAGTAAAAATAATAGCTAAGCTATTTGTAGTAGTATTATAATTACTTTCAGGACTGATTAATAGTGACCTAACAGTTGTATAAAAAAGAGCAGGAATTAAGCATAGTGGACCCCCAATGTCATTAAGTTAAGACATTGTCTTTATAGAGGATTACAATAAAATGTAACCCTCTTTTTTGTTTTGTTTTTTATTTAAAGTGTTGACATTCGTACATATTTGTGCGGC
>JAETPY010000098.1 GCA_021770925.1 Erysipelotrichaceae bacterium
AATCTTGCAAATGATCCATCTACTTCTTTTTGTGTTGCCTTATCATTAGCTAAGATATCTTGAGCTTCTTGTAATGCTGCTTTAAATTCTGTAACTACTGCTGGTACTACTTTATCTAACTGTTCTTCAGTTACATTATTTGCCATATCTACAGCTATTTGTAATGCTGTTTTGCTTACTGTTGTTACTGATACTAGACTATCATATGCTTCTTTTAAATTTTTAACTGCTAAATCTATTTCTTCTTGACTAGCTTCAGGATTTACTTGTACTCCAATTGCAAGGGTAAGAATTTCACTAAAGTGATTCCAGCTTTCTAATGTATAATCATCTTGATTAAGCTTTTCACATTCTAAAATTAATTCATTTAATTTTGTAAAATCAGCTGCTTGAACAAATTCACCAATTTGATAAGTTTTTACTTTTTCATTTTTATAGTAATATTCAATAATATCACTTTGTTCAATCACATCATTTTCTGATAATTCATTTCCATCTCTAGTTACAACTACCTTACCATTTTGAGAAATATCAAATCCAGCTAAGAATTGTTTTACAGTTGTATTTTCGTAAACATTTTCAATTACATTATTTTGAATTGTATATATACCACTTCTCAATTCAGCATATGGTTTATAAAAACTAAATTCTGCTGCACTCGCTGAAGCATTTGTAGCAATATTATTCCAAATTAATGTTTTAGTAATTACTAATTTTACATATTTTGTTGTAACAGCTTCAAAATTACAAATACGTTCACTTCCATTTTGCTCGTATTCTCCTTGAGCTATTTTACGATATTCATTACCATCATCACTTACCCATAATTCAATTCCAAGAATATCACCATTTCCAGTTGCATTACTGTTGTAATTACGTGGTAAGATACTAAAAGAATTAATTGTTTCAACCTGGTCAAATTTGAAAATTACTGTATATGGTCCATTGATATTAGTTTGCGTTGTCCAGAATGAACCAGCATTTCCATCAATCGCATTACTAATCGGATATCCATTATAATCAGGTTTATCACATGAAATAGAAATACTCATTTTATCTACTTGTAATTCATCTACACTAGCATTATTTAAAGAATAATTATTTGTAAATTCTTTATATAATTCTTTTGTATCACCTGTTGCTTGGCTACTATAATCCTTATCACTTCTAGCCCATTGCCAAGCCATTTGATGTGATTCTTTTATTGAAATTTCATTATAATTAGTAACATTTTTACCTTCAATTTTATCTGTTAATCGTTGAATCCAAAGTTCCCAACGTTGCAAATAGTAATCTTTTGTTAAACCACCATATTCACGGTTTGCATAGTCATATACTCCCCAGCAATAATATGGCGCCCAAGTTGAAATAATCGCTTTACCATTTAATTGGAAAATCATCTTAGTAAAATCATCTTGTCCTTCTGATGCCTTTTTAGATGCATTTAACCATGTTCCAACCATAAAGTTTTTATTACTATTTAAAACTTGATCTTGAAGTTCTACCATATTTAAAAATTGTTGTGATTTTTCTTTAAATAACTCTACATTTCCATCATTAAATGCTTTTGTAAATTCACTATATGTTCTTTCAGCACTATTAGCAACTGCTTGTCTTAAAAAATCAGTTACATCATATAAATATCCTTCACTACCTTTTAATTGTTCAAAATCTTTCATTAAATAATCTAATGCTTTTTCAAATCTTTTAAAATCATAATTTTTACTCATATTTCCATTTGGAGCAGATTGTTTTGCATTAAACTGTGGTCTTACATTAATTATTGATTCAGGTGGATCAGCATGAGTTGCAGGACGATAAACTGTTTCTAATAATAATTCCCATGCCTTTTGAGCATTGTCATTTTTACAACCATATCTACGTTCTACATAATGTGTAATCCATTCATTTAAATCCACATCATTTTCTTCCCACATCATTTCAAAGAATAAATCAAATCTAACTGGGTTATTATTAGTTCCCTCTGGAGCAATTCCCATTCCAACCATATGATTCGTTTTATCTTTTACTTGACTTGGAATTTTTGTTAATTTTTCAAGATTTCCATGTACACCAGAACGCCCTCCATAGTTTTCAAGCATACAGTATACCCAGTCACTTCCAGCAAATTCATTTGTAGATGAATATCTTGCTGATTTACTTGCATTTAAATCTAATAATAAGATATTATTTTGTTTTTCTTCTGTTGTAATCTCACTTAATAACGCTGGCTGAAAACTCCATGATTGAATAACCCAAATTGCATCATTATCATAGACTTTCATTTCATCTAATACTTTTCTTCCAACAATATCACGTCCTATTCCACCAGTTTGTCCACCTTCATGGAATGGATCTGTTGCATAATAATTAGAAACTTTTCCATACACCTCTTCTTGTGCCTGATAAAACATCTTAGCATATTCTTTATATGTTTCTGTATTAGTTTTTAACATTGCTGGTCGCTGCATTCCATTCCATAAACCTTGAGGAATGATTTCAACACTTGAATCTTTTTCAGTAATACTATTAGGAACCATTCCACTATATCCTTGTAAAATAGGAGTCATTCCTAAAGCGCGCATTTTTCTTTGATTCATTCTTGCAAGTTCAGTACGTTGTGCAAACCAGTTATCAGGAATTGGTCCATTAACATTTTCCATATTAGCCATATATTGCCAACCATAATATCCAGGTCCTACTAACCAATCTTTAATTTCGTCAAGTGAATAACCTAAGTTACCCATAAACCTTCTCCAAACCTCTTCTTGACCAGTAATATCAAGTATAGCATTTACACCATTTAGTGCTAACCAGTCCATTTCATTTTGCCATTCAGTTTCACCCCAAAATGCCATTGTATATGAATGTGTACAATAATTATAAGCATAACGTACTTCGTATGGTGTTTCCTTACGAATAGTTTTCATTACTGGAACTACTTTTGCAGGCATTTTTACTTGTCTTGCCTGTTGCGTAATTGAAACATTACAATAATATTTTAAATAATAGTTCAATCCTGTAGTTAACGAAACACCTTCATTTCCTTTAATTTGAATTTTACCATTATGATCACTAATTTCATAATAATCATTATCACTTTCACTATTTTTTTCTAATACAAATTCAAACCAGTCTAAATATTTTTCACCAATGGTACGGCTTAAAACCCCTTTTACCTCATTAATAGTTTCATTTTCAGTAATTGGTTTTGCATATTCAGTGTCCTTAAAATCACTCACATTAATATTCGAACGTTCAATTACTGGATTTTCACTTTTTTCACCATAGACCCTAACCTCAGCAAAACTTCCAGTATTTCCAACTGAGCAGTATTCAAGATAAACACGCACAATTCGTGCCTCTTTACCGTTGATTTCAAACATGTTTCCATCTTTTGTAACAACTGTATCATCAGCTTTTTCGCCAACTTTATCAAAGGTCACACCATCCACGCTTGTAAAAATAGAATATTGGTAATATGCTTGTAAATCTTTAAAATTTGGAACTACTTGAATTCTATTAATGTTATAGTTACCTTCCAAATCAATATCAATATAAGCAGGATAATATAATGCCTGCCATGATGTTGATAACATTCCATCATTTATATTTGAAACAGGATAACTTGCACTATTGCTATAAGAACGAGCTGGTTTTTGATATGCAATACTTGTAGTATCTACATCTTCTATCGGTGGTGTATACTCTGTATTCTCAATTCCATAAACTCGTAATTCATTTATATGCATTGATGGATTAGCTGAATTTGATAACATTTTTACTTTAACAAAACGAATTGTTTTTATATCAAATGTATAAGTATCTCCATCTTTTGTTTGTGGCGTATTATCTTTCTTTTCTCCAACTTTAGTATAATCAAGCCCATTTACACTAACATATACTTCATAATTATAATAACGTCCGTCTGAATAATATGGAAGCACATTAATTTCATCAACATCAAAATATCCTTCCAGATCAACTTCTAACCATCCTTCTCCAGCTACTGCCCAAAAAGAATTAACATTATTATCCACGGCTTTACCTGGATTACTGCTCCCTTCCTGTCCTGAAGCAGTAACTGTTTTATTCAAAGCAACATTTGTTTTTTCTAATGGTTTTTCATAAGCAGGATCTAATTCACCATAAACCCGCAGTTCTTTGATATGACCAGTATTATTATTTGGTTGATTTTCCGCATGTGTTTTTAAGATTTTTACCTTTATATAACGAGCTGTAAAAGTATCGTCAAAAGTGTATGTATCACCTTGTGGTGTATTCCATGCTGTATCAGCTTTTTTTGCAACCAAATCATATTTTTCCTGGTCCATGCTTGCATAAATCTCATAATCATAATATCTTTCAGCATTAGCTGGAACATTAAAATAAGCCATTAAATTTATTTCTGAAATCTTATAAAAACCTTGTAAATCAACTTCTAATTCACTAGGATTAACAGATGCCCAATATGTATTTTCATTTTCATCAACAGCATATGATGCATATTGCTTATTTTCTATTGTAGAAGATGTTACAGGCTTTTTTAAAGCGATATTTTCTTTTTCTGCGTTATTTGAAACATTTTCCCATACAGAATCATCATATGTTTCATTTGCAAATACTCCCACTGTTGGAACAATTAATGACACAACCAGTGATGATAATATAAAAATTTTTAAAAATTTTTTTAATTTCATATTCCTTTCCCCTTTCATTACTTTTTAATAACATAAATAAAGTATTTTTTCTTTAATCACCTTCTTTTATCATTTTTGTTAGCCCTTACATTTATATTATAACCTAAAAAAAATAGTAATATTTTGTAATAAATAGTAAAATAATACACTATTTTTTTACAAAACAGAAAATTAGAAACCCAAGATTTAAATTTTCCTTCCAAATTATTATTTATCCAGATTCATCCTTTATCCTCATAAAAAACAGCCAGACCTCTTATTATTTTTAAAAATAAACAATTTACTATATCACCTATTTTAATATCTGCTGCTCTATACTGTCACATTCACTAAGTCATTTAGCTCTATTATTTTATAACATCAACATAAATTAGATAATTTTATTATACTGCTCATATTTTAGTTTCCTATATAATTACATATCAATTTTCATTAAAAAAGAACAGTTAAAACTGTTCTAATCTTAATAATACTTTCTCTTTACCTAATAAACAAATTGAACTAGCTAAATCCGGTCCATGCATTATTCCAGTTATAGCAATTCTTAAAGGCATATATAACATTTTACCACGAACTTTTGCTTCTTTTTGTGTCACTTTAATACAAGCCTGAATATTTTCTTTAGTAAATTCATCTGATGTTTCTAACTTAGCTTTAAAAACGCTTAATGTATTAGGAATACTTGCATCTTTCATAAACTCTTTAGCTTCATCATCTAAATTCAGCTCATCATTAAAAAATAAGTCAACTAAATCAACAATTTCTTTACCATAAGATAATTGATCATGATATGTGGCTACTAACATATTGACCCATTCATCACTTTTATCACTTAAATCATAAGCTTTTTCTAAAAACGGTTTACATAAAGACACAACATCATCTAATGATCTTTCTTTAATATAACGATTATTAACCCATGTTAATTTATCTTTATCAAACATTGAAGGTGACTTAGATAATCTTTTCTCACTAAACTCTTTGATTAATTCTTCTTTACTAAAAATTTCCTGTTCCCCTTCTGGAGACCATCCCAATAATGCCATAAAATTAAACATAGCATCTGGTAAATACCCTTCATCCTTGTATTGAGAAACAAACTGCATAATACTTTCATCACGTTTTGATAATTTCTTTCTTTGTTCATTGACGATTAATGTCATATGACCATAGGTTGGAGGTGTCCATCCAAACATTTCATAAATCATCATTTGTTTAGGCGTGTTACTTAAATGTTCCTCACCTCTAAATACATGCGTAATATCCATTGTATGATCATCAATAACAACTGCGTAGTTATAAGTCGGTATACCATTAGCTTTTACTAAAACCCAGTCTCCAATATCATCAGATTCAAATGAAACATGCCCACGAATCATATCATCAAACTCATAAGTTTTACCTGCTGGAACTTTAACTCTAATCGTATAAGGAATCCCAGCGGCTTCTTTTTCAGCAACTTCCTCAGCTGTTAAATCACGGCATTTACGATTGTACATTGGAGCGATTCCTGCTGCCACCTGACGTTCATGTTCTGCATCTAACTCCTCTGGAGTACAAAAACATTTATAAGCTAAACCACGATCTAATAATTCTTGTGTATATTTTTGATAAATATCTAAACGTTCCATTTGGCGATATGGCGCATATTCATTTTTAGGATTTAGTGGTGATTCATCAGGAACGATTCCAAGCCAAGCTAAATTATCCAGCTGGCTGGCTTCTCCACCTTCTATGTTTCTTTCAACATCTGTATCCTCTAAACGAAAAATAAAATCTCCACCATAATGTTTTGCAAATAAATAATTAAACAACGCTGTTCTAGCGCCACCAATATGCAAATGTCCCGTAGGACTAGGAGCGTATCTTACTCTTACTTTTTCCATTTTAAATTCCTTTCTTTTTTAACATTACTACACATTGAGAAACAGCTCCCTGTTCACGACCAACAAAGCCCAATTTCTCACCACGTGTTGCTTTGATATTAATACTAGCAAGATCACATTTTAAAATACTGCTAATATTTTCTTTCATCTTCTGAATATATGGCGCCATCTTAGGTCTTTCAATTAAGATAATTGCATCAAGATTACTAATTTCGTAGCCTAGTTCATCCATCATCTCGTATGTTTTTTTTAATAAAACTAACGAGCTAATATCTTTATATTGATTATCAGTATCACTAAAATGCTTCCCAATATCTCCTAGACCTAAAGCACCTATAATACTTTCAATAATAGCATGACATAAAACGTCTGCATCACTATGTCCTAATAATCCTAATTCATATTCAATTTCTACCCCACCTAAGATCAGCTTTCTTCCAGAGACTAACTGGTGAATATCAATTGATTGTCCAATTCGATACATATTTTCACCCCTTCACGCCATATTCTAGCACAATCAAAGCTTATATTCTAGGGGATTTTAAAAGGAACTCAAATTACTTAAGTTCCTTTTTAGTCTTACACTTATAACTATCTTCTTTAAGATATTCAATCGTTCCTACTGCAGCTTCTTTTAACATCAAATCTTTCAATACAACATTTAAAATTTTATGTTCCAATATATCTTTATTACTGACAAGTAAATTTTATGAACTTTAAATTAGTTCTATTAGATATTTATCAATAACAGTAATCATCTTTTTTTAACCTTTCTACAACTTAACTGCCTAAAAAAAGTTATTGCTGGTTTTCAAATTAGTATAATTTTACTAGTTATGTGACTTAGTTACAGAACTTATTTTCAATTAAAACTATAATAATCTTGTAAATTAATCATAGATTAATAGTTATGGAGGTATATTATGAAAACAAATCAAAAAATTCTGATTGTTGGTGGTGTTGCTGGCGGAGCATCAGCTGCTGCCCGTTTAAGACGTTTAGATGAATCAGCTAATATTATTATGTTTGAAAAAGATGAATATATTTCATTTGCAAATTGTGGATTACCATATTATATTGGTGGTGAAATCACTGATAAAGATGCCTTAACATTACAGACCCCTGAAAGCTTTAATGCTCGTTTTAATGTTGATGTCCGCAATTTTAATGAAGTTAAAGCCATAGATTCTAAAAATAAAACTGTTACTGTTTATAATCATCAAACACAAAGCGAATATCAAGAAAGTTATGATAAGCTCATCCTTTCAATGGGAGCTAAGCCAATTAAACCAAAAATACCTGGTATTGACTCAAATAAAGTTTTTACTCTTAGAAATATCCCTGATACTTATAAAATTAAAGAATATGTTGATATAAATAAACCTAAACACGCTATTGTTGTTGGAGGGGGCTTTATCGGAATTGAAATGGCTGAAAATTTACACTTAGCCGGAGTAAATGTGACAATTGTAGAAATGTCTGATCAAGTCATTGCTCCAATTGACTATGATATGGCCTGTGAAGTTCATCAGCATCTCAAAAATAAAGGAATCAATTTAGCCTTAAAAACAACACTCCAAGCCATTAACGATGATGGTAAAAATCTATCAGTCACACTAAACGATCAAATAGTTCCTACTGATATGGTAATTATGGCAATCGGTGTTACCCCTGAAACAACAATAGTTAAAGGCACTGGTATCACAACTAACAGACATGGTGCAATTATTGTTAATGATAAAATGGAAACTTCAGTTACAGATATATATGCTGTTGGTGATGCAATTGAAATTAAAAACTATATAACTAACAATATGGGATATATCCCTCTTGCTGGTCCAGCGAATAAACAAGGAAGAATTGCTGCTGATAATATTTGTGGTTTGAATCGTCATTATCACGGAACTCAAGGTTCTTCAATTTTAAAAGTATTTGATTTAACTGTTGCTAGCAGTGGAATCAATGAAAAAACAGCCAAGATATTAAAACTTGATTACGATAAAGTATATACTTATTCTGCTAATCATGCTGGATATTATCCTGGAGCTGTTAATATGTCTATAAAGGTTCTCTTTGATAAAAAAGATGGTAGAATCCTAGGAGCCCAGATTGTTGGATACGATGGAGTTGATAAACGTATGGATGTTTTTGCTACTGCAATTCGTGCTAAAATGACTGGTTATGATTTAACAGAATTAGAACTTTGTTATGCTCCACCATATGGTTCAGCAAAAGATCCTGTCAACATGGCTGGTTTTGTAATCGAAAATATTCTTACTAATAAAGTTAAACAATATAATTGGAACGATGTTGCTGCCCTTCCACGTGATGGTAGTGTAACCTTATTAGATACACGCAGTGAACTAGAATATGCTAACGGTCATATTGAGGGCTATATTAATATTCCTTTAGATTCCCTACGTTCTCGGCTTCATGAACTAGACCCAACAAAACCAATTTATGTGACCTGCCAAGTTGGTCTTCGTGGTTATGTAGCATCACGAATTTTAAGTCAAAATGGTTTTGAAACTTATAACCTTAATGGGGGTTATCGTTTATATAACACCATATTTGATCAAACCCATGATAAATTTGAAAATAATACAATAAACTCTTCTTGCACTTTAGATGACACAAAAACAATTAAAGTCAATGCCTGCGGCCTTCAGTGTCCTGGTCCAATCGTAAAATTATCAGCCACACTAGAAACTGCTAAAAATGGTGATATCATCGAAATCCAAACTACTGATCCAGCTTTTGCTTCAGATCTTGATGGTTATTGTCGCCGTACTGGTAATGAATTAGTAGAACTAAGTTGTAACAAAGGTATTAGCAGTGCTAAAATAAAAAAAGGTCGACAGCCTGTCTTAAAAGAAGATAAAAATAATAAAAATATGATTATTTTCTCTGGAGATTTAGATAAAGCTATCGCTTCATTTATTATCGCCAATGGTGCTGCGGCAATGGGACGAAAAGTCACAATGTTTTTTACATTTTGGGGACTTAATATTATTAGACGTCCCGAAAAAATTAATGTTAAAAAGAATTTTATATCAAAAATGTTTGCAGTAATGATGCCTCGCGGTTCAAAAAAATTATCCCTTTCTAAAATGAATATGGGAGGAATAGGTGCTAAAATGATCCGTACTGTAATGAAAAATAAAAATATTGATAGTTTAGAAGATTTAATAAAAACAGCACAAGATAACGGCGTTGAACTAATTGCCTGCTCAATGAGTATGGATGTAATGGGAATCAAACACGAAGAACTGATTGATGGTGTTAAATTGTCTGGGGTTGCAACTATGTTAGCTAATGGTGAAGAATCTGATATGTCTTTATTTATATAGAAAACGGGTAATCAAATAATTTAGGGGGAAAGCCAAATTATTTGGTGGTCCAATTTAGGGGGCAACTTTAGGGGGCAACCTAAAAAATGCATAACTAATTTTGAAGGAACAACTTAATTTTGAGAGTTGTTCCTTTTGTCTTGTCCAGATACTTTTTTATTTTATTT
>JAETPY010000099.1 GCA_021770925.1 Erysipelotrichaceae bacterium
TAGTGTAAGACTCCTTCAGTAAGAATATAAAATAAAATGCCTGCAGAAACAAGACTTTATTCATGACTATGTGTGCCTTGAAGCTGCAAGCGGAAAGGAATGTAAGGTTATTATGGCACATATAAAGTTTAAATTTGATATATTAAATGCTTTCTGTAAAGAAGCCTTTGAAAAATTTGGTTTTACTAAAGAAGAAAGTGAAATTATAACTGATGTTTTACTATTATCAGATATTTATGGAATTGAATCACATGGAATGCAGCGACTTTCAAGATATCATAAAGGAATTGAAAAGGGAATAATCAAAGTTGATGCAAAACCAGAAATAGTATTTGAAACGCCTGTATCCGCAGTTATCGATGGAAATGCGGGAATGGGTCAATTAATTAGCAAATTTGCTATGGATAAATGTATTGAAAAGGCTAAGAATACAGGAATAGCAATTGTAACCGTTAGAAATTCTAATCACTATGGAATTGCTGGATATTATGCTAAGATGGCTTGTGACCAGGGTCTTGTGGGAATGTCTTTTACAAATTCTGAAGCTATCATGGTTCCAACCTTTGCTCGCAAAGCAATGTTAGGATCAAATCCTATTGCTTTAGCTATGCCTGCTAAGCCATATCCATTTTTCTTTGATGCTTCAACAACTGTTGTAACAAGAGGAAAGTTAGAAATGTATCGTAAAGCAGAAAAGGAGTTACCTCAAGGCTGGGCTTTAGATAAAGACGGTAATCCTTCAACTAATGCTCCTGATGTTTTGGATAATATAGTCAATAAAGTAGGTGGCGGAATTATGCCGTTAGGTGGTTCTACAGAATTGTTAGGGAGTCATAAAGGATATGGTTACGGGATGTTTTGTGAGATTTTTTGTTCAATTTTATCACAGGGGTTAACATCAAATCATACCCATATAAATGGAGTCGGTGGAACTTGTCATGGTTTTATTGCTATTGATCCAAAAATCTTTGGTAATTCTGCAGATATTGAAGCTCATTTTTCAACTTTTTTACAGGAATTAAGAGATGCCCCAAAAGCAGATGGACAGCCGCGTATTTATACACATGGTGAAAAAGAAGTTGAAGCAGTAAAGGATCGGATGGCAAATGGGATTGCTGTTGATGTAAAAACAGTATTAGAAATGAAAGATTTATCTAATTATACTGGTGTTGATTTTGAAAAATATTTTGGTAAATTAGATATTGAAGACACTGATTATAAAACAGTTTATTAAGGAGAAAATTTATGGAATTTAAGTGTATACATTGCAACATTAATATTACTGATATTGATAAAAGTATTACATTCTATCAAAAAGCTTTAGGACTTAAAGTAGTAAGAACTAAAGAAGCTGGTGATGGGAGTTTTATTCTTACTTATCTAAGTGATGGAATAAGCGATTTTCAAATTGAATTAACCTGGCTAAAAGATCATCCACAGTCATATGATTTAGGTGAAAATGAGAGTCATATCTGTTTTGAGGTAGATGATTATGAAAAAGCTTATCAATTACATAAAGATATGGGATGTATTTGTTTTGAAAATAAAGCGATGGGATTATATTTTATTAATGATCCTGATGATTACTGGATTGAAATCTTACCTAAAAAATAGGATTACATTTTAATTGAATACAATTTAATAATAATTAAATAAAAGATGCTTATTTTATATTGTTTTTATTAAACATATAAAGTAAGCATTTTATTTGTATAATCATTTTTCATTAATAATTTCTTTAAATAGTTGATCAAATACAGGTTTGACTCTTTTTAAGCTAACTGGTTTACCATCTTTGTTAATAAAACAGTGTTTTGAAGTACCTGTTGTACAAAGAATGTTATCCTGGTTATAAATTTCATAACTGCAGGAAAAACGAACACTGCTGTAATCAGTGATTATTACTTTGATAGTTGCAATATCATCAAAATACATCATTTGTAAATATTTACAGTTTACTTCTAATACAGGTGAAATAATTCCTTCTTTTTCCATCGTCTTATAAGTTAAACCAATTTGATTCATAAAATCAATTCGTGCTTCTTCAAACCAGCGGATATAGTTAGAATGATGGATAATTCCCATTTGATCAGTTTCGTAGTATTTAGCAAGATGTTGATATGGTTTCGTCTTCATTGTTTTCTCCTAAGATAAAAATTTCTTCTTTATTATGAATTTTAATAATATTTTGGTAATGATTTAATGGTTCATGATCAAGATATTCATGCATCTTATTAATATCTTCATTAAAATGCATGGGTAAAACATATTTAGTTTTAATATTTCTTAATATATAATTCATGCCCCACCAGCCGGTTTCTTCAAGACGAGGATCTAAGGGGATCATCATTAAATCAAAATTTATATTAGTTATTTTATTAATTTCTTTTTTAAAAGTATCAGCTTGATACTTATTATCAGCTTCGGGTTCACCAATCCAGTGCCACCAGTGAAGATCACCAGCGTGATATATGTATTTATTTTCAATATTGATTATAAATGCCACTCCTTCGTCAGTTGAAAGTAAGGTTTGAAAATGAAGGTCATCAATGTCATAAGTTTTATTTGGGTGTACTTTAATTCCTTTATTTTTTATCTTTCGATCAATAATATAGGTGATATTGGGATGATTAAGATCATAAACAGCAGGATTATAGTGGTCATGATGAAAATGTGAAATAAAGACATATAAAGGTTTAGAAGGGTCTAAATTTGGAATTGTTCCTTTAAAATAATCAAATAATAAAATATGCTTTTCTAATTCCACAATAAAACCACTATTATATAAATAAGTAATTTTCATATTTAGTCTCCTTGTATAAATAAAAGGGAGAATTATTCTCCCTCATCATAGTTTGCAACATTATGATAAATTTGATCGACATCATCACAATCATTTAAATTATTCATTAAACGCTCAAATAATTCCATATCTTCACCAGTAAGTTCAACAGTATCTTGAGGTAAAGTTTGGATTTCATCAATGTCAAAGTCAACATCAGGTTTAATTCCTTCAATTGCTTCTTTAATTTTATTTAAATCGGTTGGTTCACCAATTATCTTAATTGAACCATCTTCTTCACTAATGATATCTTGGGCATCAATTTCAGCCATAACTAAAGCATCTAAAACCGCTTCTTCATCTAATCCTTTAAAACTAACGACACTAATGACATCATATAAATAAGTAACAGATCCTTCATTTCCTAATTTGGCTTTAGATTTAGTAAATGCAGGGCGAACTTGTGAAATAGTACGATTAATATTATCAGTTAAACATTTAACGATTATTGTAGCCCCACCATTAGCATATCCTTCAAATACTTTTTCTTCATAATTTTCAGTAACTCCACTTTTTACTTTATCGATTGCTCTTTTAATAACATCAGCAGGTACTTGTTCTTTTTTTGCTTTTTCAATCATTCGTCTTAAAGCTAAGTTTCCATCAGGTTCAGGACCTCCAGCTTTAGCAATCAGGTAAATTTCTTTACCATAACGTGAGTATAATTTAGCTTTTTTTGCTGCTGTTTTTGCCATTGCAACTTTGCGCACTTCATGTGCTCTACCCATAAATAACTCCTCCTTAAAGTGATAAATTCTTTTAAATTATACACTTATCGATTAATATTATCAAGTGTACATTTATCACTCATTTAGATATTTAAAGATTAGCTAAATTGAGTAACAAAACAACAATTATTTTGTCTAAAATATGTAAGAATCAATTTATTATACCATTACAATAAATATGCTAAGAAAGATTTTATCATTAAATCAATTATGAATGGTATTGAAAATTTTAAAGAAGTTGCTAGTAAAGATTATTATTATATTGATAAATCTGATTTTATTCAAATAGTATTAAATGATAAAGTTTCTTTGTTTACTCTATCAAAACGGTTGAAAAACATTGAATATGAGTATGTTTTATTATTTTGTTTAATAAAGAAAATGCTGATAGTGCTATATTATTCAATAATCCTTTTGATGCAAATATCATTTAATGTAAAAAATCGAAAGAGAGAAAATGATTTAAAGAATAATAGTCAAAAAACATGTAATCAAATTATCGATAAAAGGATACAGCTGGATAATTCATAAAATCATTAATTAAAGTTTATTAGCTTCATTTATTTTAAAAAATTATAGATTATGCTATAATCTAGGCATTATAAGGAGATAAATGATGGAAACAACTGTAATTATCGGGGCTGGTGCTAGCGGGCTGATATGTGGGCATGAGTTAGCTGAACATCAAACTAATGTAATTATTCTTGAACAGTCAAATAAATCAGGAAGAAAAATCCTTGCTAGTGGTAATGGACGCTGTAATCTTTCAAATACTAATTTGGATATGTATTTTTATAATACTGATGATAAACGAATTGAAAAAATTATTCATAATTTTGATGCTAAGACTTATTTTAATCAAATTGGAGTTTTAACAAGGCAGGTAGGAACTTTACTATATCCGCGTTCTAATCAAAGTTTAACAATAAAGAATGCTTTGATGAATAATTTTGATCAAGTTGCTTTAATTGAAGAGTGTCAGGCATTAAAAATTATCAAAAAGGAAAAGGGATATTTTGTAAAAACTACTAAAGGAAATTATGAATGCGATAATGTTGTTATTGCAACTGGATCACCAGCCTCTTGTTTATCTGGAGAAAATAGTTATGATTTAGTTAAAGACCTTGATTTAAAAATGACAAAGTTGTATCCTAGTCTGGTTCAAATAAAAACTATGCCAGCTTATCCTAAATTAAAAGGGGTACGGATTAAATGTCAGGCAAGTTTATATATTGAAGAAAAATTGATTGAAAGCCAAACTGGTGAAGTGCTGTTCACTGATCAGGGACTATCAGGAATTTGTATTATGCAGTTATCAAGATTATTACCTGATAATTATCGTAAAGCTGAGATAAGTTTAGATTTATTAGATGATTTTGATGAAATAGAAGTTAAAAATCTTTTAGAGCAGCGTTTACAAAAATATAATAATTATTATTTAGAGGGAATATTTAATGATAAATTAGCTAAAGTATTAATAAATGTAGAAAATTTAAAAGATGTTCGATTTAAAGTGTTGAAAACATATGGATATCAAAAGGCTCAAGTTATGAGAGGCGGTGTAAGTCTGGAAGAAGTAAATGAAAATTTAGAATGTTTAAAATATCCAGGTATTTATATTGCTGGTGAAGTATTAGATGTAGATGGAGATTGTGGAGGTTATAATTTGCATTTTGCTTTTGCTTCAGGATATCATATTGCTAAAACAATCTTGAATAAGTAAGGGAAGATAAGATGATTAGAATTAATAATGTAAAAGTTTCATTAGATATTGAAGATTATCGACAGGTAATCTCACAGCAGTTAAATATTTCAAAAAATAGAATTAAGAATGTAAAATTAGTTAAACAGGCAGTTGATGCAAGAAGAAAAAATAAAATTCATTTTGTATGTAGTTTTGATTTTAATATTGATAATGAAGAGATGATTATAAAAAAATACCCTAAATTACAGCTTACCAAAGTTAAGCCTTATCATTATCCAGTTTTAAAATCTAATGATGAACATATTGTAGTAGTAGGCAGTGGGCCAGCTGGTCTTTTTTGTGCATATAATTTAGCTCGGGCTAAACAAAAAGTTACTTTAATTGAACGAGGAAGTATGGTCGATAAAAGAAAAGAAGATATTGATAATTTCTTTGAAACAGGAAAACTGCTTTTAAATAGTAATGTTCAATTTGGTGAAGGCGGGGCTGGAACTTTCAGTGATGGTAAGCTTACTACTGGTCTTAAAGATAAGAGAAAACAGTTTATTTTAGAAACTTTTGTAAATCATGGAGCTAACGAAGATATTTTATATATGAATAAACCACATGTAGGAACTGATTATTTGATTAATGTTGTCAAAAGTATGCGAGAAAAAATAATTGAAAATGGTGGTGAAGTATTATTTGATAGTCAGCTTGTTGACATTGAAAGTAAAGATCAGCGATTAACAAAGATCAAGATAAAACAAAATGATCAAATTATTACGATGAAACCTGATCGATTGATTTTAGCTATTGGTCATAGTGCTCGTGATACTTATAAGATGCTTTATCAAAGAGGTTTAAAAATTGAACCTAAAGCTTTTGCAGTAGGATTTAGAATTGAACATTTGCAGTCATTTATTAACGAACATCAATACGGAAAATATGCTAATCATCCAAAACTAAAAGCAGCTGATTATAAATTAGCAGTAAAAACAAGCAGCAATAGAGGTGTTTATACATTTTGCATGTGTCCAGGAGGACGAGTTATTAACTCAAGTAGTGAATTAGGTGGAGTTGTGGTTAATGGAATGAGTAATCAGGCTCGAGATGATATGAATGCTAATAGTGCTATATTAGTAACAGTTGGACCTGAAGATTTTAAAGATGATCATCCTTTAGCAGGTATTGAATTTCAACGTGATTTAGAACGTAAGGCTTTTGAGCTTGGAGGAAGTAATTACCATATTCCGGTGATGAAAGTAGAAGATTATCTAGGAAATCAAGTAAATGATAATACCGTTCAATGTAGTGTTTTACCAGGTGTAAAAGAGGCGGATTTAAATAAATTATTTAGTGAAGAAATAAATGCTTCTTTAAAAGAAGGCTTGGTATTAATGAATCAAAAAATTTCTGGATTTACAAGTAATGCAATGCTTTCAGGCGTAGAATCACGAAGTTCATCACCAGTTAGATTTTATCGAGATGAATTTTATCAAAGTAATATTAAAGGTATTTATCCAATCGGCGAAGGTGCAGGATACGCTGGTGGAATCATGTCTAGTGCATTGGATGGATTAAAATGCAGTGAATTAATTTTAAAAGGGGAGAATGAGAAATGTCAGTCTTAGAAATTGCACTTATTGGAATTGGTTTAGCTATGGATGCTTTTGCTGTATCAATTTGTAAAGGTCTAGCAATGAAGAAAATGAGTTATCAAAAAGCTATTATAATTGCCTTATTTTTTGGGGGATTTCAGGCATTGATGCCAGCGTTAGGATACGTTTTAGGAACAGCTTTTGCTGCTAAGATTGCTGCAATTGATCATTGGATTGCATTTATTTTACTTGGATTAATTGGTATTAATATGATCAAGGAAGCTTTAGGTAAAGATGATGATGAGTGTTTAGATGATGATTTACATCTAGGTGATTTGATTATGTTATCAATCGCTACGAGTGTTGATGCTTTGGCAGTAGGAATTACGTTTGCTTTTTTTAATGTTTCAATTGTTTTATCGACTTCGATTATTGGAATAATTACATTTATTATTTGTGTGATTGGGGTAAAGGTTGGTAATGTTTTTGGGGAAAAATATAAAAGCAGGGCAGAATTAACTGGGGGTATTATTTTGATTATTATGGGATGTAAAATCTTACTTGATCATTTGTTCTTTTAGGAAGGTAGAAAGAAAATATGAAAGTTGAAATATTAAAAAAGAAACGTGAACATCATACAATGCGTCCAACTAGACAGATTGCTCTTAGCTTTTTAGCAGTAATCCTGATAGGCGCAGTCATATTGAGTTTACCAGTTTGTAATAATGGGACACCAACAACATATTTAAATAATTTGTTCATTGCTACTTCAGCTACTTGTGTTACAGGTTTAGTACCAGTTGTAACAAGCGAACAGTTTAATTTTTTAGGGCAACTGGTGGTAATTATTTTAATTCAAATTGGTGGATTAGGTTTCTTAACTTTTTTAAATTTATTGTTGATGATGATAAAAAAGAAGATTTCTCTAACTAATAAAATAGTTCTACAAGAAGCACTTAATCAGCCATCTTTAAACGCGATTCCCAAATTTGTAAAAAATGTAATTAAGTATACTTTTATTGTTGAAGGGATTGGAGCTGTTTTATTATCATTTGTGTTTATCCCCGATTTTGGCTTTTTTAAAGGCATTTATTTTGCTGTTTTTCACGCTGTTTCAGCTTTTTGTAATGCAGGATTTGATGTACTGGGAAGTAATTCATTGACTGGTTATCAAACTAATATAATTATTAATCTTGTTATTCCAGGTTTAATAATTATGGGTGGATTGGGATTTATTGTATGGTTTGATATTGCTAAAACGATAAAAAAGGAGTATCATAAACCATCTAAATTTAGCTGGTCTCATTTAATTAAAAGTTTTAGTCTACATACTAAAATAGTTTTGGTCATGACTTTGATTTTATTATTTGCAGGAATGATATTATTTTATTTATGTGAATTTTATAATCCTGATACCCTTGGAAAATTAACCTTTTTTGATCAGCTTCAGGTATCATTTTTTCAATCAGCAACATTACGAACAGCAGGATTTGCTTCTGTAGATATAGCTAGTTTATATCCATATACCAAATTTATGATGTGTATTCTTATGTTTATTGGTGGTTCGCCAGCTGGTACAGCAGGGGGAATTAAGACTGTTACTTTTGCGATTAGCATCTTGATGGTTTATAATATATATCATGGTAGAAAAGAAGTAACGGTGTTTGTTAGAAGGATTCCTAAAAGTTTGATTATTCGTTCATTTGCAGTTATTACAATTGGTATTTCACTAGTATTTACAAGTATTTTTATTTTAAGCATTAGTGAAAATGCGACTTTTATTGATGTTATGTTTGAAGCAGTTTCAGCTTTTGCAACAGTAGGATTAAGCGCATCATTGACCCCTTCACTTACGGTAATTGGTAAAATAATAATAATTCTTTTAATGTATGCAGGTAGAATTGGTCCAATTACTTTGATAATATCTTTTGCTAGAAAATCTTATATTAATGCAGGAAAAAAGGAAGTAAAATATACTGATGGAAATGTTTTATTAGGTTAGGAGTGGAAAAAATGAAAAATAAACAGTATGCAGTATTAGGTTTAGGAGTGTTTGGATCAACAGTAGCAACAACCTTATCACAATATGATTGTGAGGTTATTGCAATCGATATAGATGAAACTTGTGTTGAGAGAATTGCCAATGAGGTTACTAAAGCAGTTGTTGCTGATACTACAGATATTGAGCAATTAAGAGTATTGGGTTTAGAGGATATTGATGTTGCTATTATTGCTATTGGTACTCATCTAGAAGAAGCTGTTTTAACGACAATGAATGTAAAAGATCTAGGGGTCCCATATGTAATTGCAAAAGCTAAAAATAAACAGTTTTCTAAAATATTAGAAAAGGTTGGTGCTAATAGAGTAATTAGGGCTGAAAAAGATATGGGGATTAGAGTGGCTAAATCATTACTTAGAAAAAATATTGTTGATTTGGTTGAATTGGATGAAGATTATTCTTTAGTAGAAATAAATGCACCATTTGATTGGATTGGTAAAAGTTTTCAGATTCTAAATCTTAGAAGAACTTTTCATATAAATGTTATTGGTGTAAAAAACAGTGATGATAATATGTCACTAAACATTGGTGCTGATTATATTGTTAAAAAAGGGGATCGTTTTTTAGTAATTGGAAAGACTGCGGAATTAGAGCGATTTGATTATCTTACTAAATAGGGATTTGTAATCCCTTTTTTAGTTGCACAATAGTATTGCAAATTAAAATATTATTAAGGTGATTAAAGATGTTAATATTAAAAAAGAGAATTATTTTGATAAAGATTTTGAAAATATAAATTGACAAAAGATTATTAGAAATACTATTTTCAAATGATAAAGCAGCAATTAATCTTGTAATTATTCTAATTGGTTTACTTAAAGATAATAGTGAAAGCGTAAGTACATGTTATTATGAAGTGATGGTCAAAATAAAATGTGATAGTATAATAATATGACTTTTTTTGCATGCTATTAAAGACAGGTGTCATCATATTTAATTGTACTAGTGAATTAAAGGATAAATAGTATCTATTGCTAACGGATTATTTCTACAGATTATAAAGATAAAGTTTAGTAGTTGTTTTTTTTTTAGTAATTGTAGGGCAATCGGATAAAAATTTATAGACGAGAAAACATTATGGAAACATAGTGTTTTTTTATTGACCTATGAATCACATAACTATTATTTTTATGTTAAATATAGTATAATATACT